>CAYQEW010000234.1:0-624 GCA_964416605.1 uncultured Bacteriovoracaceae bacterium
CTTGAAAATGTTCTTCTTCAGCTTTTAGATGATCCAGAAGTTGCAAAGGTTTTGAATATACTTTCCGTATCAAAAGATGATCTTTATAAAGAGCTCGATCTTTTTTTATTGGATGATTCTCATTTTAGTATATTAACTCAAGAACAAATTGAAGAAATTGGCCAGAAGCAGTTTGCCAATGAAGAAATCAGATCAATGGCAAAGCGCAGTGGAATTTCTTTTCAGCCAGAGCTTAGCTTAGCTTTACAGAGAGCGATTCAAAGAGCAGCTCTTCATGTGCAAAATTCAGGCAAACGAGAAATAATGCCTATTCATTTATTCGTTTCTATTTTTAGTGAAGCAGAATCCCATGGCGTTTATATTTTAAATAAGTTTGGAATTGAAAAAGCTCAAGTTGTTGAGATCATCGCGCATGACATTGATAAGCCGCTCAACGCAGATGCGCCTGAAAATGGTGAATCATTATCACATGTAAAATCGGAACAAAATCCGATTGAAGCTTTTACGGTTAATTTAACGAAACTTGCTCAAGATGGAAAAATAGATCCCTTAGTTGGCAGGCAAAACGAAGTGAACCGCTTAATACAAACGTTAGTGAGAAGAAGAAAAAATAATCCACTGCTG
>CAYQEW010000234.1:634-2248 GCA_964416605.1 uncultured Bacteriovoracaceae bacterium
GGTTGGTAAAACGGCTATCGTTGAAGGCCTTGCCTTGGCAATTGCACAAAATAAGGTTCCAGAAGCAATGAAAGATCAGCAAATACTTTCTCTTGATATGGCGTCACTAATGGCTGGCACAAAATTTCGAGGGGATTTTGAGCAAAAATTAAAAACCTTATTAAATTATTTAAAAAGTGAAAACAACAGTATTCTTTTTATTGATGAGATACACACGATCATAGGAGCGGGAAGCGTATCAGGAGGCAGTTTAGACGCATCAAATATGTTAAAACCGGCTCTTGGTCGAGGAGATATCCGTTGCATTGGTAGCACGACGTTTGATGAATACCGAAAAGTTTTTGAAAAAGATCAGGCGTTAAACAGAAGATTTCAAAAAATTGATATTGAGGAGCCAAGTTTAGAAGACACGAAAAATATTCTTATTGGCATTAAAAGCAAATATGAAGATTTTCATCAAATCAATATTAGTAATGAAATGATTGATCAAATAATTACATTGTCTCAAAAATACATCACTGGTCGAAAGTTTCCAGACAAGGCAATAGATGTTCTAGATGAAGTTGGAGCTCGCATAAAATTAATTCCCAATCGTGAAAAAAACGTTACTCTTTTAGATATTGAAGAGGTTATCTCTGAGATTTCCAAGATTCCAAGACAAAGTCTTTCCTTTGAAGAAAAAGACAAGCTAAAAACACTGAAACAAGATTTAAAGCTTTTGTTGTATGGACAAGATGATGTGATTGAAAGTGTTGTTGATATAATACTGACAAATAAATCAGGGCTAGGCAGAAATAATAAACCGATTGCCTCATTTTTATTTGCTGGGCCCACAGGAGTTGGAAAAACGGAGCTCGCAAAACAACTTGCATTTCAATTAGGGCTTAACTTTCATCGCATTGATATGTCTGAGTATATGGAAAAGCATAGTATTGCTAAATTAATTGGCTCGCCGCCTGGCTATGTAGGATTTGATGAAGGTGGCTTATTGACCGAAGCGGTTAACAAAAATCCTTATTCTGTTATTTTACTTGATGAAATCGAAAAAGCGCATATTGATATTTATAATATATTGTTGCAAGTTTTAGATAATGGAAAACTCACGGATAGTCAGGGCAAGATTTGTGATTTTAGAAATACAATCATCATATTAACAAGCAATATCGGTGCTTTTGAGATGGAGTCTGGATCAATTGGCTTTACAAGTGTTAATAAAGAGGAAGTTTCCAAACGAGAACAGAAAATAAAACAATTTTTTAGCCCAGAGTTTAGAAATCGTCTCGATCATATTCTTCATTTCAATAAATTATCGAAGCAACAGATTTTAAGTGTTGTTAATAAATTCATTGCAGAACTCGAAGAGCAGTTAGAAGAGAAAAAAATACAACTCATTGTGAGTGATGATGCCAGAGAGTGGCTTGCACAAAGGGGTTTTGATCCCAAGCTTGGAGCTAGACCAATGGCAAGAACAATTGATCAAGAGATTAAAAAACTACTTGCTCATGAAATTCTTTTTGGAAAATTACAAAATGGAGGAAAAGCTTTTGTGCGAATTGCTCATGAAAAGCTTGAAATTGACTATGAGAGCTGAAAAATCTTCCCTATTTGTTTTTT
>CAYQEW010000235.1:0-2231 GCA_964416605.1 uncultured Bacteriovoracaceae bacterium
GGCCATACCGAAAGTTGCCAATTTCTTCTCTCCTATTTGATGAGCATACCTTCTGACAAATCCACCTTGAATAAGAGTTAGTAATAAACCGATATAAATAAACATATAAGCATTATCCATTGCCTTGTACGCTAGCCTTTCCTGTGCCAAAAAAGTAAGAGTGAATTCCATTCCAGAAAAAGCAAAAATAAACACAAAATAGCATAAATTAATAATATTTACTTCTCTAATTAAAAAAGGTTTGAAAAGTTTAAAAGGATTTGATGAACGAATATGCGTACTTTTTTCTCTACTGCTATCTAGCGTTTCTTCAAATTTAAAATAGACGATAAGTAGTGCTGAAAAACTAAAAATCAAAGAAATAAGTGCGGCTGCTGAGAAAGGATTGATTCCCCAAGAAACTAAATAAGGAAAATAAGCATCAAATTTAAATAAAGAAGAAATTCCGCCAATTGCTGGGCCCAAAATAAACCCTAGAGCAAAAGCAACTCCAATAATCGCCATACCTTTTGATCTTTGAGCAGGTGTGGTAACATCTGCAACAACCGCGGTAGCTGTACTCATATTTCCACTCATTGTCCCTCCAATTATTCGAGAAAGAATGAGAAGCGAAAAACTACCTGAAAATATCCAAATAATATAACTTATAACCATTCCCAATGTCGAAATAAGAAGTATTCCTCTTCGGCCATGCTTATCTGAGTATCTCCCCCAAATTGGAGCAGCAATAAATTGTAAAAAAGAATAAAGAGCTCCTAAAATTCCTCCAAAAAGCACTAATTTATTTCCCCCTAAGCTTGGGGTAGCAAAAAACTCAATAAAAGAAAAAATAGATTTTAAAAAGAAATTTTGGCTATCTACTTCCAAATAATGACCTGCAATAGAAGGGAATAGAGGAAAAATAATAGAGAATCCCATTAGGTCTAAAAAAATAATCAAGAAAACAACATAAAGCGATTTTTTAGTCTTAGCCGACATCTTATTTTCCATGTAATCCTTTATTCATTAGGCAATGCTTAATATTTTCCCTATAATAATACTTATAGAATGTAATTAAAAGGAGAATAGTATGGGACTTGGAACAAGTGAGTTAATCGTTATTTTAATTATTGTACTTTTACTTTTTGGGGGGAAAAAATTACCTGAACTGGGAAAAGCTCTTGGACAATCTATCAATAGCTTTAAAAAAGGACTCAATGAAAAGTCTGATGATGATTCAGAAAAAAAATCTTAGAAAAAGGGACTAGTTTACCTAATCCCTTTTTCTAACAAGCGTCCTGCTCTAAAAAAAGTCAACTTTCTGTTTAACTTAAATTCAGTATAAAGATAATTTTTGAATTACGCTAAGGCGGTAATATTTTCTATTTTAGGA
This sequence comes from uncultured Bacteriovoracaceae bacterium, assembly GCA_964416605.1. Lineage (GTDB taxonomy): Bacteria > Bdellovibrionota > Bacteriovoracia > Bacteriovoracales > Bacteriovoracaceae > CAYQEW01. The sequence goes on from CAYQEW010000235.1 coordinate 1,373, forward strand.
AAATAGTCTTAGATCTTATAAAATTATTTCCATATGAAGCATAAAAATATTCTTATTATTGAAGATGATCCTATCTTTAGAAGTTATCTGGAAAAAAATCTTAATCATTATGGCAGAATTTTTAGAGCCAATACGAAAGCTGAAGCTCTTGAAATTCTCAATAAAAACGAAATATACCTTGCACTTATTGATTTAAATCTTAATAATGAAAAAAGTGGCTTCGAATTAATTAAAGTCTGTAGCCTACAAAAAACCATTCCTATCGTCCTTACTAGTTTTCAAGACAATGAAAGTATTGAACTCGCCTATGAAATGGGATGTCAGCAATATCTGATAAAAACTCAACTTCTTTTAAACTTTCATGAAAATATCAAAATACTTTCTCAGTATTTTATCGACAATGAACTCAAAAAAATTTTTGAGAAAGAGTATTTAACGATCTCCCCTCCTCTTATTTCTGTACTGACTCAAACTTTTAGCAGACATTTTGATCTCAATCAAAAAATACTTATAACTGGTCCCACAGGGATAGGAAAAACAAAGCTTGCCAAAATCATTCATCAAAGATGTGGTGGCGATGAAAATAATTTTATCCATATTAATTTAGCAGAAATTACAGAAACACTTTTTGAATCAATTCTTTTTGGCCATAAGAAAGGATCCTTTACCGGAGCATTAAATGACAATGATGGCCTATTAATAAAAGCCAATGGAGGCACACTTTTTCTCGATGAAATAGGCATACTCCCCATTTCAATTCAAAAAAAATTGCTGCGAGTTTTAGAAGAAAAATCCTTCACTCCGGTGGGCGGTAATAAAGCAGTTCAAGTTAAGTTTAGACTCATCACTGCGACCTGTG
>CAYQEW010000236.1:0-2231 GCA_964416605.1 uncultured Bacteriovoracaceae bacterium
TTTTATAAGAATAGGTTTTCCATAAATCTTGCAGATTATTTTGCGCCCATAAAGAGAAAGAGGAAAATATAAATAAAACTAATAATTTATTCATTCCTTTTAGTGTCTCTAGTCAAGTATGCTAAGTCAATCAAAGGGCAAAATTTGCCTAGTTCAAAGTGAGCAACTAGAATATCAATCTATGATAAAAGAAAAACTTCTGGGCCTATTGGGCTCTATACTTTATTCGAGCTACGCCTCTACTTTCAGATATAGATATCATTTTGAAGATTTAAATGAAAAAAATCTCATTCTCAACACGATTGGGGGGGCGAGCAAGAGTTCTCTACTCTTTGCTTTTTTTCATCAAGAAGAACTAGCCTTCATTAAAAATTTTACCCATAAAAATTTTTATGGAATTGTTTCAGCCTCTCAGGATGGTCAAATCATGACCAGCGCCTTACAAAATTTAGGCTTTCATATCGCTCAAGGTTCTTCCAATCGAGGAGGAGCGAGTGCTTTTTTAAAAATGCTTAAAGTCCTCAAAAAAAAAGGAGGCAATATTGCAACGGGTGTCGATGGGCCCCGTGGTCCCATCTATGAACCCAAAGAAGGTTTAGCCAAACTTTCGCAAATGGCTCAGGTGCCTATTCTCCCGGTCAGATGTATTGTCAGTCGTCGCTTCAAAGCTCAAAAATCTTGGAGCCACGAAATACTGCCAATGCCTTTTGCGCGAATTGATATTTATTTTTTGAAGATTGATCATTATGACACAAAGGGATTGAAACAAAAGCTTTGTTCAATCCCCCTTGATTATTAAAATTTAAAACTTGGCATACCAGCTTCAGACTCTGACTCTACTTCTACTTGAGCTGTCTGGTAAGATAGGTCTGAAGTTTGCGAAACTTGAGACTTATCTTGAAATTTAATTCTTACACCTGCATAAGGACCTTCTGAAAGATTAAGCATATAAGAAGTTGCATCTACTGGATAAACCATTCCGCGATACTCAGCATTACCTACTGTGTAAGAAAACATATTACCATTTAATTTTTCGCTGCCAAAAGAAATTGTTTTTCCATCTTCTAAAGTTACATTCATTGAAGCAATTGCACCGTTTGCAAATTCAATTTCACCAGAAACTTTATCTTCAAATTTTACACCACCGATATCATTTGGATTAAAATACTCTACAAGTTGCATTGTCACATCTTGAGTTACCACTGGAGCTAATTCTACTTCTTGAGCCTCTACAGAAGAAACAACTGAAGCGATTTGAGCTTGAATTTTAGCAACAGCTTTTTTCGCTGGCTTTGCAGTAAGAACGACTGAAGCTTTCACTGGAGCTGAACCAGCTACATAATGTTCATTGATTTCATCCAATCTTAAATCTTGGTTATTTAAACTAAGGTCTGAACCTTTTTGAATTTTATAAGAATTCCATAAACCATTTGCTAAAACACCTAAGCTGATAATGATTGAAAGTGTAATTAGTTTTTTCATTTGGTTTCTCCTGTTCTTTGCCTTTATTATCGCAAGTGAAGTGCCAAAACAGGATGTGCTTTAAGTTATTGAAAATTCGTATTATGAAAAAATTATGAGCATGCAAATCATACAGGTGTAAAACAAATAGACAGTGTGAAATTACTTCCCACTGTCCTTCAAAATAAGAGCCTAGTCGCCTTGATTATCCTTTCCCATGTAATCGGAGTGACTTACAATAAAGCGCTTAAGAGCAATCACCACGATTTCTTCTTTTGTTAATGTGCAGTTATGAGTCATTTTATCAATGCTCTCTACGACATGCTTATCAATATTTACTTTTAGTTCCGCCAATTCGCCCTGATTATGGACCTGAGTTTTCATAGTTCATCCTTTATTAAATACCCTTTTTCAATAAGAGTGTTCATGTTTTTATGTATTATTTTCCCTGTTTCAAGGAAAGTAAAGAGAGCTTCAAACTCTCTATACTCTAAATTTTCGCCATAATAAAGAGACTTTGGCTTATATCTCAAAAGTATCTCATTTAAACTCCAGCTTATTCTCGCCAAACGATCTTTGGGGATAAACTCTGGGGCACAAATTAACTTAATTTTTTTATGCCCCACGGCACTTAGAAGCTTTTTAAAATCATCTATTTGAGCGTAAAGAGCCTCTTTATCAATATAAAAATTTCCATACTCCATAGAACTTTCTGGATCAAGCAAATGAACTCGTCCTGAAAATCCGCTATGCACCTTAACTCTGAGATG
>CAYQEW010000237.1:0-2154 GCA_964416605.1 uncultured Bacteriovoracaceae bacterium
ATTGATATCAACCATTAACTGAGCAAGGCTCAGCCGCTCAGCAGACCATGGTACATAACGCTCCTTAAGTTTTTCTATTTTGGCAGCATCCGTGTCCTGATTTAGTTGCGCTAATTTGGAATCAAATTCTTTTTTTAGTTGATTATTTATTTTGAGAAGAATTTGATTTTGTTCTTGCTCACTCAGTAATTTTTTATTTTGATAAGCTCCATCAAAATAAAGAGTTTTAGCATCCCCTGTTAAATAGGTATTTTCCATGGTTATTTTTTTATAGAACCAGCCAGATAAATAACTTGAAGTTATAGGAAGGTTGATAAGACCTAATTGAGCATTGTTTTGTGCGACAAATTCAGAACTAAAATAAAAGCCGCCATAAAAATGATAGTAGCCAGAGCGAAAGACTTTCATGTTCATAAAGTCTTCATCAAATAAAACGAGTTTTGCTTTCAGATCATCTGAAAGATTGGGATTCTTAATAAAAAAATTCAGTTTATTTTTTAATTCCGTCATTTGAGCAAGATATTTATTATCTAAATTAAGGCCCGCAATCGCACCTGGTGCGTAAAGAACGGAGTGTCTTTGAGGACGAAGCATATTGAGAAGCTCAAAATCTTTTTTGATTTGCTCTTTGCTTGCAGGGTTGACGATGTTTTTTAAATCATCTTCAGTGATATGAAAGTACTCTACGAAATCATTATGGCCGAAGAGATTTATCATTCTGAGGGCGTGCATCGGAGAAGATTCATCTAAGTATTTTTTGCTGATTTCAAGAGCCAGTTGCCATACATCAACTGGTGATTTCTCCCAAAAACTCCAAGGATCGTTGTACTTAGAAGATTCTAATTTGGGAAAGTTTTTTTCCAGTTCAAAATAAAAATCTAAACTCATTTGTCTTAGAAGATGATCTTCAATAAAAAGTCTTTTTTGGTACTGTGTGATTCCATCATTGCCTGCAAATACTGATTTACCAGAAATATAGTCGCTATCAATTTTTCCAAATATAAGTTGGTTGATCGTATCCATAAGACTATAGGCTTTCTTATAGAAAGGGCGTTTGGGATTTAAAGAAGACATTTTATTTAAAGAGACATTGAGCCATGTTTTGATTTTTGCGAAAGCTTCAATCGGCCCAATCGTTTTATTTTTTAATGCAGAAATAATGGAGAGAAGATTTTCATCTTGAATGGGAATATTTAAATCAGTTTGTTCTTCATTGGCTCGTTTAATAAAATCCGTCAGTTTTTCTTTCGAAAAAGTAAGATAGCTTGTTAGCACTTCTTTTTGCTCAGCACTTCCTTGTTTTATGAGATTAATTTCTTCTAAAATTTGTTTTTGAATTTCAGGATGCTTACTTTTGGGCTCTTTTGCATAGTTAAGAAGTGTTTCCTCAATAAAATTTAACCTGCTCGTTAAGGTAGAATTTAATTTGGGATTTTTAAGATCTTTCAGAAGCCCATCAACAAGGATGAGGTATTCTTTGATGTTTTTATAAACCTCATCATTCAGAACTTCGGTATAGTTAATCGTTGCTTCATCGCCAGATACTTTTTTGAGGGCAATGCGAATAAAGTCATTAATGATTTGAGATTTTGCGAAATTCTTAATACTCTCTGAATCTAGAAAGAGCATAGAGTCATCATTTATTTTTTTGAGAAAAGCTTTCATGCCACTATTGGCAGGATCTTGGAGTATTTGATTTCTGATTTGATCCGCACGGATTTTTAGACTTGCATCTAAATCGTTATCAATAATATAAAGAGCCACTCGCAATCTTAAACTAGCCTCAGCTTGAGTGTCTTCGAGAGTCTGTTTTAATTGGCCCTGAAGATTTTTTTGAAATGTTTCAAGGGGAGAGATATTTTTTTGTTGATAGATAAGTTTATTTTGTTTAATGCCCCACGAGGTAGAAAAAAAATCGCCACATTCTTTGACCGCAATTTTCCAAAAGCTTTGGGCATGAGTAGTAAAATTCAAAAAGAGGAAGATCAAAAGTAAATATTTTTTCATAGGATGAGTTAAATAACTATTTTTGACAGTGTTTAATAGGGGTTTAGGTAATTTTTACACGGAATTTATAGAAAATTATTGCCAGAGTGTGTCTTTTTTACAATAACCTCCCAAGAGATAGTCACACATATATAGGAGGAGACAATG
>CAYQEW010000238.1:0-2153 GCA_964416605.1 uncultured Bacteriovoracaceae bacterium
GAATTTTAAAGGATCATTCCAAGCAGAGGTTGATGATTTGAAGCAATCTTTTTTTGCCGCTGATAAAAAACTTTCGGCTTATGCTCATGGAACGTGGATTCCCATATTAAATAAGTTTTGGTTGAGTAATTCTCCAGAGTGCTTATTTCAAAAAAAAGATTCCTATATTTATTCGATGCCCATCAAGGGCACACAGCGGATTGAGGGATCGAAGACAAAAGCTTGGGAAAAATTAAAGTCATCCGAGAAAAACCAAGCAGAGCTTTATATGATTGCTGATTTACTTCGCAATGATATTGCTCGAATAGATAAACCATTTGCTAAAATTATCGCGAAGAAAAAAATGCTTGAAGTTCCGGGACTTCTTCATCAATATGCTTTAATTTCTCAAGAGCTGGGTGGTGAAATCCCTCTTCATAAAGTGATTCATTCTCTTTTTCCTGGCGGGAGCATAACAGGTGCCCCTAAAAAAAGAGTTTCAGAAATTATTCAAAAAATAGAAAATGAAAAGAGAGGATTTTATTGTGGAAGCACTCTTTTCATGTTTGCTTCGGGGAAATCTTGTTCGATTAATATTCGTTCGATGGAATTTGATTTTAATTCAATGCAATTTTCTTATGGAAGTGGTGGCGGAGTGACACTTGCCTCAGAGGCTCAAAGTGAATTTGAAGAAATGAATATGAAATTTCAGAGCTTTTTAAAAATTTTTAATTCCTAATAATCTTGCAGTATCTTATATGACCTAACAATCACTTACACCATTTGACGATACCAAAGCGGTCTCGCTAAGATTTGCTTAGGGACAATACCTAACAAAATATCGCCATGGATTGGCATAAAAAGGATGAGTATGCACAGGGAAGATTGCACAAGTCTAGAGGATGCTGCAAAAGTAAATTTATTTACGCTGGCTGAAAAAACAGGGTTTCCTCTAGATCTTATCAAAAAAGAATTAATGCTTTCAGGAGAAGGAGTTGAAGATATCGAACTCACTGAACTTCGTCATCTTCTTCTTCGCTATATTGATCAGACAATGATTGAAGAAGAAACTGATATAAAAAATAATTAAAATAATTTATTGAGAAGGTCACCTTGAAATAATTCTTTTAGGCCCTTCTCATTTTCTTGCCAAATATTTTCCACACTCAATTGATCATTTTTTTCAGGAAACTCAAGGGTTAAACTTGATGTCAGGTATTTTTCTAAGAGATATGTTCCAAGAGAGCCAGGTGTTTCATAGCCAATAGTTTCAGCAACGGGATAGTGATTAAAAGAAGAAAGAAATTCGGCAATCTTTTTACACGCCTTTCCATCGTAGTTAAGAATAGGTTTCCAAGTATGAAAATTGAGCATTGAAGCTGGAGGATATTTTTGAAAGGTTTGATCAAGTAAAATATTTTCAATTTCACTCATTGCTTTTGATCCAGGAAAATAACGATCTTGATTAAAATCAGGAGACCAGTTCTTTGTGGGTAAATTTCGGTTTAAATCAACTCCATTGGCATTGACCCTTGTTTCTTGTTCTAGGCCATCCAGGTTAAGGCAGGGGATAACAATAAGAGGCATCTTTCTGGCAATGCTCGGATTGTTTTTGAGCCAAGAAAAAAGTTGTTCTAAGACAAATACTCCTTCGGGCTCATCACCATGCACTCCGGCAAGTAAATAAAGGTATTTATGGGCATTGAATTGATTTTTAAAGGCAGTAATATCTTTGCCTAAGGTAGTTTTTCCGATGATAAGTTCTTCAAATATCATGGGCAGACTATAGCACACTTCATAAATTCTTGATAATATGCCAAGAAAAAAATACACATTGGATAAGATATGGAAATGAGTCAAGCAGAACAAAAAGAATTTGATAAGCAGTGGGAAATACTTTCGCAAGGAGTTTTTGAGATTACTCCAGAAAATGAATTTAAAAAAATGTTAGCCCATTCGATTATGAGTAAAAAACCACTGAGAGTGAAATGTGGAATTGATCCAACACTAAGTGATATTCATTTGGGCCATATTATTCCTTATAAAAAAATGCGTCAGTTTCAAGATTTGGGTCATATTGGAGTAGTTGTCATCGGTGATTATACGGCACAGATTGGAGATCCTTCAGGAAAGAATGAATCCCGTGTTGCTTTAACAAAAGAAGTTGTAAAAAA
>CAYQEW010000239.1:0-2142 GCA_964416605.1 uncultured Bacteriovoracaceae bacterium
ACTCCTCAAGAAATGGATTTACTTATTGGGTTGATGGAAAACTTAAAGGGGATTTTCAAGGATCTAAATCCCTCTATGAAAGTACTCACTCTAAATTGGGAATCTCAGCTTAAGTCTGGGGATTTAACTCTTCAGGATTTTGAAAGTGCTAATATTAATTTTATTAAAATAATAAATAGATTTAGTGGGCTTATTTATAAAAATGACAATGAGTATTTTTTTGATGATGTGTATGAGTTTTTAAGTGAATTAGCAGCTGTTTCTGATTCGACATGGAGTTGGTTAGGGAAATTTGAAGAGTTTTTACCCCTCGTAAAAAAATTAAAAAAGTCAATTACAGGAGGAAATGAGAATTCTTTGTTGGGAAATGAGTGGGAGTTATTTTTAAGACTGGGTGCTAAAGGATACGTCCAATATTTGCGTTATTATTATTTTATACAAAATACCAATCCGGATTACACAAGCTTAAAGTTAGCTTATTATGCGCGCACGATAGAAGAATCGTTCTTAATTTTCTATGAACTCCTTAGTTTCAAAGAGTCTCACCAGATCAGTAAAGATGAAATTTATGATATTTTAAGTAGCTTTTCAAAAATTTGGAAAGATTTTAAGGTGTCCCCAGAGCTGACAACAGAGCTGATGAAGATCAAAATGCTTTTTGTTGGTGGAAACACGGAAGGAATCGGGCAAGCTGAGTTTTTAAAAGCTCAAAGTAAAGTGCAGGCAGTAAGAAGTGTTGTTGAGGAGTTCTTGCCGTATTATGATTTTTTTGGTCTAAACTGGCGACCTGAGCTACTATCCGAAGGCGAAGCATTAAATAAATTTGAAAAAGGTAGAAATCAGCTTAAAGCGGTTATTAGCAAAATTAACACAGAAGTTCAGCTTGAAAGTGGCTACTCTCTTAAAGATTTTTTCAATTTATTTGAAGAGGTGAATAAACTATATCCACAAACTGCTGATATGGATGACGTAGCGGCGGATGTTAAAAATTATGCCTGTCTTATTCAAATAGGAACAGATGTCTTACTAAATAAAAATAATTATAATTTAGGTTTTAAATGTGAAAATCTTAAATTTGATAAGATAGAGTTTTCACAGCTCTTAACAAGATTTGGTGAAGTGTTTTCCTATTATATGAAGTACCATTACTTCATAAAAAGGCAGAGCGTTTTTCATAGCCAGTATGATCAGCAAATTCAAAGTCGAAACTTAGCTATAGATGCAATCAATTATGTCTATAATATTTTAAATCAAAGAAAATCAAAAATGATTTCTTATGCTGAAATTGATGGTTTAATTAATGAGTTGGTTAAAGTTCAGATTTTACCTAAAGAGTTAAAAATCAACTCAATGAAGTTAATCCTGAAATCTTTGCTTGAGAAAATTTTAGTTGTTAATGGAAACACTTCGAAGCGAAAAGTTTTAGGATTGGAGCTAGCCCATATTGAAGTTCTAAAAAGAGAATATTTAAACTTTATGAATACTCAACTTTACTTTTATGAACTTTATGAGAATAAATTGAATTATACTTACAACTACAATTTTTTTAATGTGAATATCACTAATACTTTGAAAACAACATCTGATTTAAACTTAAAGTATGGATTGAGCGAGTTTCTCAGACATTTTCAAACACCATATCCATTAACTATGGGTAAAGATAAGAAGCTGATTTTTGTTAAAAATTCTAACCCTTATTTTGGACAGACCGCTGTTTTGCAAATGAATTTAACTCGATTTTTAGCAAGTATTATAATTAGATCTTATTCAAAGCAAAATCAGAAGGTAAGTTATCTTAAGCAAATCACAGAATGTGAGCTTAAAGAGTTATTTCATGACATAAAACCTTTATTGATAGACATGGATATTATTTCTCCGACAAGTGGAGATGGGTTTATTGAGTCTAGGTTTTTAGAAGCAAATCTTTTTCTACCTCATGCAGATGGAAATGATTTTGCTAGCTTTGAAGAAGTATCCGAGCTTGCTGATTATATTTTTTCAGCTTTGATTTTAGGTGATCAGATCAGTGTTGAGTTAAATAAAAATTGCAAAGTGATTAATGAAGGCAATTTGAAATTGATGGATTTAGATTGTATACGAAAAGTTTATTATGAGTTAGCAGATGAGCCTACAGATTTGGTT
>CAYQEW010000240.1:0-2133 GCA_964416605.1 uncultured Bacteriovoracaceae bacterium
AATAAGCCCTTAGAGACCCCCCAGCCCTTTTTTAGAATGCATAGTATATTTGTATAAAATAATACCTAAAGCAATGAAATATAAATCAAAAGAAGACCCTCCTAAAACTAAAAACGAATTAACAGTAGATTGGGATAATATCACATTAAATACGATTCAATCATATGAAGATGAATATCTAAACATCGTTAAACCAATCTTCAAGGACATGCCGCTACTCATTGGGTCAAACTCTATTGAAACCACACCTATTTCTTCTTCAATTGAAATCTCATTCCCATTAGAGAACTCAAAATTATTTGGCACTAAATACTTTCTCGATGAAAAAAAGAAACTGATTCATTTTACAAATATAAAAGCGCTTTACTCAATAATAAACGAGGGTGCATTAAGATTATACAACTTAAATAATTCAAATGATTCAAAAGAATACTCTTATGCTTCAACACACTTCAAACCATTATATAAGACTTATGGGTACGAAGAAGAAAAAATAAATGATTATTTTGAGAAAATTAAAGAAAATGCCTTTATATTATCAACAACAGAAGAAAAAGAAATATCTAATTCTAGTTTTTGGCAAAAATATGGAGATAAAGGTAAAGGCATTGCACTAGAGTTAGAAATTATGAATGAACCCAAAATTTGGAGAAATTTTTTTCTTTCTAAAGTAATATACGGTGAATTTAACGAATTTAAGGTATTAAGTAAAGAAATTACTGATCATCAAAGAAAACACTTAAATAATCGTTACTTTTTAAATATCAACCATATTTTTGGACTTTATAAATCACCTCTAAAAAAATGGAAAGAAGAAAATGAAATAAGAATAATCACATATAATTCAAATCATAAGGAAACATTTAGAGATATACGATATTTCAAGAAAAAATTAAAAACAGTTCGTTATTACAAACTTCCGTTGTACTGTGAAAAAAAGTCAGATAAAGAATTTTCACCAACAATCCCATTGTTGAAAATATCTAAAATTTATTTTGGGCCTAATTTCTCATTAAGCAAACGGGAAATTTATGATTTAAAAACGGACATCTGTAATGAAATAAATCTTAGCCTTGGTTATAAACTTAATACGTGGGATATTATAGAAACTTAACCATAAAAGATTTTTCTTTTATTTTTAACATACCAACTAAAGCGAACTCATCTGGAAGACGCGCTCGAACAAAGAGAACAAAGATTAGGAATGTCATAATTTGGTTGAAATTCAGCAATACTCTCGCATGTTTCTTTGTATGGTCAAAGACCTCTACTTAACTACGACAAAAAAACTGGAATAAACTTTTCGTTTTTCTACTTACCAGACCATCTATGTGCTCTTCTAAATCCATTATCAACAGCCTCCTTTATTGTCAAAGCATAAAATTCTCCTTTTTTAGAAATAACTGTTTTATCATATTGTTGATCAAATGGCAAATGATAAATTTTCTCTCCTTTGCTGCTTATGTTGCATTTTATAATTGGATATTTGGCAAGAAGCAAGTCCTCGCGGAACTTAATGCCTAAAGCCGTTGCAAACTTTTTTGCAGTTTCTGAAAGTTTTGTTGATGTCACCAAAGTTGCACTAATCTTATCAAAAATTAAAGGCTCAGAAAACAGATTAACTTCTTTTTGTGGTTTTTCATGTTCACAATGATCTATACAATATTTGACAGTCGTTCCAAAAAGTTGATTTATATGCTTTTCATGAATTAACTTATGAGAAGACCAACACTTGCATTGCACAATTTCAATTTGGTTATTTTTAACACAAACGAGATCGCGGCCTAAATCTTCTAATCCTTCCTCAATTCCAGTATATTCAACTATAAAACCGTCTTGTTCATATAAATATCCAATATATCTCTCATAATCTCTACCTATTTTCCATGGTGTTGATTTTGATGATAAATATCTATCTAAAGCCTTTTGATTTCTTTCTTCCTCTGAAAGAGAAAGGTATTCTGACTTATGTATAAATTTTAAAACAGGATCTTCATCGTCACCCAGTCCATCCTTATCATCAGTAGGCTGTAGAAGTTCATCTAAACTCTCTCCGACATAATCAGCAAGCCAAGGAAAAAGTGATTCATAATACTTTACAAAGTTTTTAGTAATTCTCAATTCCTTTTGAAG
>CAYQEW010000241.1:0-2116 GCA_964416605.1 uncultured Bacteriovoracaceae bacterium
TTAAGTTTTAATACCGCCATAAGCTTTATGACGAATACCAATTGGCAATCCTATGGTGGGGAGGCAACGCTTAGTTACCTAACGCAAATGTTGGGCTTAACGGTTCAAAATTTTGTGAGTGCCGCAACGGGAATTGCCGTTTTCGCAGCGTTGATACGAGGTATCGCTGCGAGACACCCTTCGCAATTGGGAAATTTTTGGGTGGATTTAATTCGCATTATTTATTATGTCTTGTTGCCATGTTCTGTCATCCTGGCGGTCTTATTGGTGCATCAAGGAGTAATACAAAATTTTGCTCATTATACAAAAGTACAAACTCTTGAAGGATTAACTCAGCTGATTCCTGGTGGACCTGCAGCTTCTCAAATTGCGATCAAACAATTTGGAACAAATGGAGGAGGTTTTTTTAATGCAAACTCGGCACATCCTTTTGAAAATCCCACACCTTTATCAAACTTTTTGCAGATGCTCGCGCTTCTTTTAATACCAGCGGCTTTAACTTTTACTTTCGGTAAAATGGTTGGTTCGGTGAGACAAGGCGTTTTACTTTTTGCGGTGATGTTTTCTATTTGGATGGCAGGTTTGGGCATTTCAATTTATGCCGAATATCAAAATAAACCAGTGTTTGATTCAGTGGCAAGCATGGAAGGAAAAGAAACACGTTTAGGAGTTATGAATAGTCTCATTTGGTCTACGGCAACAACCGTTGCGTCGAATGGTTCAGTCAATAGCATGCATTCAAGCCTCTCTCCTTTGGCAGGAGGGATTGCTCTTTTTAATATCATGCTTGGTGAAATTATTTTTGGAGGAGTGGGCTCTGGAATGTATGGGATGCTTTTGTTTGTTATTTTGACGGTTTTTCTGTCTGGTTTAATGGTGGGGCGAAGTCCGGAGTATATGGGCAAAAAAATTGAAGCCTTTGAAATGAAGTGGGCCATTTTAGCCATCTTGGCTCCCTGTGCCGTTATACTCACGGGAACAGCCATCACGAGCATGCTGCCCATCGGCTTAGCGAGTCTTGCGAACCATGGGCCACACGGTTTTTCAGAAATTTTGTATGCATGGTCTTCAGCTGCAGGAAATAATGGAAGCGCATTTGCGGGTTTAAACGCCAATACTTCTTATTATAATGTGATGCTTGGTGTGGCGATGTTGCTAGGGCGTTTTATTGTTATCTTTCCAGTTCTTATTATTGCTGGAAATTTGGCTTCTAAAAAAACGATTCCGATAACATCGGGAACTTTTGCGACAGACAGTTTTATTTTTGGAGTTTTATTGTTGGGAGTTATTCTCATTGTGGGCGCGTTAACATTTTTGCCCGCACTCTCCTTGGGGCCTATCGTTGAGCATTTTTTGATGCTTTCAGGAAAAACATTTTAGAAAGGGTAGTATATGGATGATCAATCAAAAAAGAATTCATTTTTTAAGAGAGAGCTTTTTATTCCAGCCATAAAAGATTCTTTTGTGAAGTTGTCTCCTCGTGTACAAGCAAAAAATCCTGTTATGTTTGTTACCGAAATCGGAGCTATTTTCACAACGGCTATTTTTCTTTTTGGGCAGAGCACATCTAAGACATTTGAATTTCAAATAGCGCTGTGGCTTTGGTTTACAGTGCTTTTTGCTAATTTTGCGGAGAGTATTGCCGAAGGGCGCGGAAAAGCTCAAGCGGCAACTCTGAAAAAATCGCGTCATTTAACCATGGCAAGACTTCTCAATGGAAGCACCGAAACACGCATCAATGCCACAGAGCTAAAAAAAGGAGATGTGGTAGTTTGTGAAGCCGGAGATACTATTCCTGGAGATGGAGAGGTTATTGAAGGAATTGCAAGTATTGATGAATCCGCCATCACGGGAGAATCAGCACCAGTCATTCGTGAGAGTGGTGGGGATCGAAGTGCCGTCACAGGGGGAACCAAGGTTTTAAGTGATCGGGTTCTTATTCGTATCACAACGGAAGTGGGAAATAGTTTTATTGATCGAATGATTTCTCTTGTCGAAGGAGCTAAAAGACAAAAAACACCTAATGAAATAGCCCTGAGCATCGTCCTGGCAGGACTAACTATCGTATTTGTTTTAGCGGTTATGACAATGAAACCTTTTGCCGATTACGCTGCTT
>CAYQEW010000242.1:0-2116 GCA_964416605.1 uncultured Bacteriovoracaceae bacterium
GCTTTTATTATAACTGCCAAAGAAAATCTTGGAGAGATTGCTTTGCACTATATACCAAGTCTTTCAAAGAAAACTATTTATCCTGAAAAACATTTTGAAGAACATACCAAAAAAGTAGTTTTTGGATCAAATGAAACAAAAAAAATATTCTCGTCGTTGGATAAAACCAAAGAGGTGCTTGCTCAAAGTAAAAGTATCGATCTGAAATTTCAAATTGAGCAAAGCGGTACAACAGTACAAGACATTCAATCAATACTTATTAAGTCGACTTCTATTTATTAAAAATTCCCTAAAGAGTATGTAATCTTTACTTATTCTTTAGGGAACGAATGAATTAAAATCATTTTTTTGCTACATTGCATCAGCCAAAGAAAGGCAGGGGGCCCAATGAAAATACTTTTATTTACTTTTTTACTCTTATCTGGAACCAGTATTATCGCTCAGAATTCAACGGTTTTTCAAGCAATTCCAGTAAGTATCAATAATACATGCCAATCAACACTCCTTCGTCCGACGGAAGGTTCCAATGCCTCAAGAACTGCTTTTTTGTTGCCTAAAGCGGTACTTGGAGTAAATACATTGGGCGAAAAAAAATTCCAAATCATTCAGCTTAAAAATGGAACCTATGAACTTCTTTTTTCAATTTATTTCCCTGCTAACAATAAAGAATTACGCTTAAAAGATGGCTCAAAAATCCTTCCAATGTGTTACATTGAAAATCTTACGGCCGAATTTAAAAAAGCAAATAATATTGACCAGATTGCGCATATGATTATGAGCAATATTGAAATCACGATACCAGAACTTGGAACTTACCGCATTGCTCCCGAGGGAACAACTGTTCTCGATTATCTTCAAGGCTACCGAAATGTGAAATTTAAAATTGGAGATAGAGATGCTCTAGAAACTTTTTTAGGCTACCTAAGAAGCCCTAGCGGTATCGAAGTTGGCGTTAATTTTAAATTTATGTCGCGCAGATCAGACGGGAAAATTTTCTGTGATATCGATGGAAATATGGCTGCCCAAAAACTAGCCGCTGCCGCCAAAGTACCCGTAAAAGCAGTGAATGTCAGTGCGAAAACAACATTCACCAATATCCTTAAGGAAGTGAGCACAAATTGTTTTATGGAAGCGAGTACTGATGATGGTTTTAATAAGATGGCTCTTGATATGGCAAAAGATGCCAGTCATTGGTGGGAAAAATCAATTGACCAATATTCCGGTTCAACAAGCAGTAAAGCCAATGCCTGTGCCATTAATCCAGAATCGACTGATTGTTTTTGTACGCGCTACCCAAGTAGTCCACGATGTCCAGGCACAAACACTTCTGATACACCTTCAAGCACCTTAAACCCAGATATACTTAAAAGATGTCAAGATACAAGCTCATCACCTTCTGATATCAAGGTCTGCTACTGTACTCAAGACCCTTCTAATTCAGCCTGTTCCGATAGTATGTCCGTGGTTGGCAATGATAACTCTAGCGATGACATGATTTCACCTGATCCTTTTCCAAAAACCGAGCATCAAAAAACTCTTGCGCTTATGGAATTAGATTTGCTCGCGGATTTCTTTAAATCAAAAGGTAAAATAAAATATAATTTTGAAAGAGTGGCTGTCGAAAAATCCGAAAGCTACAATACTTCGATTGTGATTACCGCAAATGATAAATTTGGAGATTGGTTTCCTCTAAGACTTGCAGCCCAAGATACCTCCAACAATATCTTAGTTAAAAACTTTGGGCTAGAAGGCGGACAAAAAGTAGATACCAATAATACTGGTCTTATTTCCAGTAATGTGAATACGATTGTGATTTATCCTCGCAGTGAAAAGATAACGACTTATATCTATCCTGAAGTAACAAAATATTTCAGTAAAACTGACTTACAGACAGAAGCGGATGTGGATCTTCATTTTCCAACACTTGCACCTCTTGATATTGGCAAGTTACAAGAAAAAAATGGCAAAGCTTATTTTATTCCACAATACTACTGGAAAGAAAATATCGCTCGAGCTCTTTTTATGCCTACATTTTTACAAATGTTTAACGATATAAACATAAAAGATGAAGTACGGTGGGGAACCGTTACTCGAAAACAAATCGTTCAAAGTGACA
>CAYQEW010000243.1:0-2103 GCA_964416605.1 uncultured Bacteriovoracaceae bacterium
TTTTAAAAATTCCTTATTTTCTTTTATTGAAGCTAAATCTGAAAAAACAATAACCTGTTTTTTTTTGGCTAATCTTTTTTTTATTTCTTCAACAAAAACAGAGGACTCCGTATAAGAATCTAGTTGCTTGCTTAGATCTTTATTTTTTATCCAATTCACTAATGTCAAAACACCTTCCATGCCGACACTTGCGGGGAAAGAATAAAACTTATCCCAGCTAATATGTAAGGACACTTGATCATGATTACTCCGTGCCATTAAATAAATAAGACTTGCCAGCTCTAACATGGCTGTGACTTTATCTTTTCCTTTAAACCCCAGCGTTGAAAAAAGACTCAACTCAACAAAAATATGAATATCAATATTTTTTTCTTCTTCAAAGGTTTTAATATAGGTTTGATTTGATCTTGCTGAAAGATTCCAATCAATAAAACGCACATCATCTCCATGAGAATAAACTTGATGTTCTTTAAACTGCAATCCCGATCCTCTTTGCTTAGATTTAAATAACCCCACAGAGTTCTCTTGAGATCTTTTAAAGACACTCAACTCAAATCGTTTGGCAATTTTCTCAACTTCTTTGAGATCAATCATAATTGTGATGCAGCAATTTCTCTCATTAACGACACTGTATTTATTTTTTCTAAATTAGCTTCATAGGACATGACAACCCTATGGCATAAAACATCTGGCACAATGTCCATAATATCGTCGGGAGTCACAAAATCTCTTCCCTTGAGAAAAGCTTTAAACTTTGAAAGTTTATAAAGCCAAATAGCAGCTCTTGGCGAAGCTCCTGTCACAATATAAGGTGCAAATTTTTTATTAAAATAAGAATTACCTGGGCGTGTGGCATGAACAATTTTAATAATAATATCTTTTATTTTTTCATCGGTATGAATATTGTTTACGGCAACTTGAAGCTCCGCAAGATCCGTTGCGGTGATCATCTTATTTAAGTGTAGAAGAGGATTAGTTTTTAATCCCAAAACTTCTTTTTCTGAAGCAAAATCTGGATAATCAATATTCACGCGCATCATAAAACGATCCAACTGTGCCTCTGGAAGGTTGTACGTTCCCTCTTGCTCAATAGGGTTTTGAGTTGCTAAAACCACAAAGGGGCTCTTGAGTTTATGAGTTGCATCTCCAATCGTCACCTGTCTTTCTGCCATTGCTTCGAGAAGGGCAGCCTGCACTTTAGCAGGAGATCTGTTAATTTCATCCGCTAAAAGAATCTGGGTAAAAATGGGCCCGAACTTTGTATTAAATTGTTCTTTTTGTTGATTATAAATCATGGTTCCAATTAAATCTGAAGGTAATAAATCAGGCGTAAATTGAATGCGTTTAAAATCTAAATCACACAATTTACTCATAACAGAAACGCTCAGGGTTTTGCCCAGTCCTGGCACTCCCTCAATAAGCAAGTGACCTTCGCAAATAAGTGCCGCCAAAATTGATTCAAGCATTTTATCTTGGCCAAAGACAACTGCCTTCGCACTTCCTATGACATTTTGAACTTTGTTTCTCAATTCACTCATATTTACTCCACTAAATAAATTAACGCTTTTATATAATTTGCCTGATCTTTTTTACTTCTAATGGGATGATCATAACCCTGAAGTCCTGAATAAAGGAGCTGCACCGATCTACCATTTTTTAAGGCGGCTTTAGTAATGGTCTCCTCAAATTCTTCTTCAGAGACATAATGGGTACAAGAGGCAAAAACGGCAAGACTGCAAGGTTCAAGAATTTTAAAAATCATATTGTGAAGTTTTTGATAACCCGCCAGTGCATTCATTTTTTTAGCCAGAGATTTGGTAAAAGCTGGTGGATCGGAAACCACCACATCATATTTTTTTTGCTCACTTATTTTATTTTCTAAAAAAGTAAAACAATCTGCATGAAAAAAATGAATCGAATCATTTGAATTTTTTTGAATAACTTCTGCCATGGGAGCTTGGTCAACCAAGTCGACTTCTGAAACTCCCGCCTGGAGCATATTCTGCGCCCAGCTTCCAATATAACAAAATAAATCTAAACCTTTTTTTAAATCTTTATTCATCGACTGGATAATCTGACTTAAATTTTTTCTATTTTCACGAT
>CAYQEW010000244.1:0-2100 GCA_964416605.1 uncultured Bacteriovoracaceae bacterium
TTTATAAGAAAACAATTATCAAAAATTGGTATCCAGGTTGAAATTGAAATACTTACTTTTAGTGATTTTTTAAAAAAGGGAAGGCAAGGTCAATTACAATTTTGGACGGATGGTTGGATCTATGATTATCCAGATCCGGGAAACTTGATACAGTTATTGGTTTCCTATAACCATCCAGGCAATAATAAAACAGGCTATGCCAATAGTGAGATGGATAGTTTATATGCGGAACTGGAGTCTACTAGAGATGGAAAAAGACGAATGGATATTTTGCAGAGAATTGAAGCGATCGTTCAACGAGATATGCCTTGGATTTTACTCAGCTATGAAAGCAATTATTTTTTAGTGAATAAAAAAGTACAGAATTTTCGGCCTTCAAATATTATTCGAAATTTTTATAAATATATTAATTTATATCAGTAGTAGCTTTTTTAAATTCTGAATATAGTCATTTAAATTCATTGAACGAAAGAGAGAAGATTTCATACTTAGAATATCGTTGTTACTGCTGTATGCTTCAAAAGGATAGCGGGTAATATTTTTTAATTTTTTTAAAATAGTGAATTCCGATTGATTGTTTTCTAAGAGAAATAGGTGATAGGAAAAGATGTAGTTGTATATGAGACCTAGTTCTTCTTGAAAACTTCTTTTTAAGGGAATATTTTTTTTGAAATCCTCTGCCAACCAAGGTGCCCCTAATGCGCCTCTTGCAATCATGATACTATGACAATTGGTTTGATTAAAACATTCGTGAATGCGTTCAAGCGAATTAATATCACCATTGGCAATAATGGGAATTTTTGAAGAATCAACGGCGATTTTAATTTTTTGCCAATTCGCAGATCCCTTGTAAAGATCGGCTTGCGTGCGACCATGGACGGTGATGGCGTCAATGCCACACTCATTTAAAAGTTCGATAATACGCTCAAAATTGTGATCATTTTTATAACCTAGTCTCATCTTTACGCTAAAAAAATAAGGATAGCTCTCGCGTATATCGCGAAGAATTTTTTCTAAAATATTGAGGTCACTCAGTAAATAAGAACCGCCTTTGTTTTTACAGACGGTTTGAGAGGGACAGCCTAAATTAAGGTCAAGGAATTTGATGCCAAGGTCCGCAATTTTTTTTACGGAGTCAATATGATAACCCTTCTCACTGGTCAGAATTTGAAAAATAGTTTTATTGCGAAGTTTTGGACTACTCATCGTATAAGAGCCGTAATGTTTTAAAAAATGTTTTTCTTTATATTCGCCGACTGTCGAAATTCGCAGAAAATCAGTAAAAAGAATATCCCAGTCAGGATAAAACTTTTCAATAAATTGGCGGTATAAATCATCAGTCACTCCTTCCATCGGAGCAAGAAGAAGACTGCCTCGTTGATAAGGAGCAGTGTGAATCATTGTCCCATAAGAGTAAGAGTTATTTTACGATTTGGGCAAGCATTTCTAAATTCCCATAAAAAGATACCCTGCCAAGTTCCAAGAGAGAGTTTTCCCTCAGCAAAGGGAATGCTTACTTGGGAACCGATAAGAACATTTTTAATATGAGCGGGCATATCATCGGGGCCCTCAGTTAAATGAGTATAGTAGTGTTCATTTTCTTTTACTTGGTGATTAAAATAAGCTTCGAGATCATCTCGAACACTTGCTTCATGGTTTTCTGAAATGGTGAGAGAAGCAGAAGTGTGGTGGATAAAAAGATGCAGAATGCCATCTTTAATCGAAGATTTTTTTAATTCACTTGTAATAAGGTCTGTTATGATATGGCATCCAGGCTTAGATGCTTTGTAGTGAATAATATATTTATCAAGTTTCATCATGTTCTAGTCCCTTAAATTCAACTTTTGCAATTTGCTCAAATTTGGTTGTGATTTTTCCTGTGCTAATATGAATATCTTTAATGTCTTTGTTGACTGTTTCAACATGGCTTGCCAGCTTATCCCAACGATCTTTATAACGAGAAAAATCCTTTGATAATTTGACGAGTTCTTCTTGAATAATATGGGCGTATTTACTTGTTTCAATATTATTAATAACCACTTGAATCGTCGACAAAAGAGACCATAGGGTTGTTGGAGATGCGATAGAGACATGTTTTTG
>CAYQEW010000245.1:0-2074 GCA_964416605.1 uncultured Bacteriovoracaceae bacterium
AGCGATCTAATTCCGGAAGATAACCCATCCAAGCAAGCTTAGAGGAATGAGCAATCACTTTAATTTTTAGAAGTATCCCCTTATCTTGAACGCGATACCCGAGGGTCATAATAATCTCGCAAAAAATCACCAATAAAATTAAAAGACATTACCGTGAGCATAATAAAAGTACCTGGAATAAGAGTGAGCCAAGGTGCAGAAAGCATCACGGTTTTTCCCTGACTTAACAGCCCTCCCCATGATAAGAAGCCATTTTGTGGGCCTAGTCCAAGAAAACTTAAACTTGATTCAACGATAATGACTCCAGATAAAGAAAAAGTAAATTGCACTAAAAGAGGTGCAATCAGCATGGGAAAAATATGAAGTCTTAGAATTTGTAATGGATGTTGACCTATCGCAATCGCTGAGAGGACATGCTCCCTTTCTTTAAAAGAAAGAACAAGAGCACGAGTAATTCTTGCAAAACCGATCCAGCCAGTGAGTGTCATTGCAAAAATCAATGTCATATAACTTGCGGGCATCAAGGAACTCACGAGTAACGAGAGAAGAATTCCTGGAAAAGCCATCAAGATATCAATAAACATCATAATAATTCGGTCCGTTAAACCTCCAACATAGCCTGTTAGAAGCCCTATATTAACTCCCACGAATAAGGTGATGAGAACCGTTATAATAGAGAGTGAAAGGGAAATTTTACCTCCATGCAGAATCGCATAGAAGACATCGTCACCATTAAGATCACAGCCAAAAAAATGCGCTCCACTTGGAGGACATAATCGATTCGTTAAGCTGACCTCTTCTGGTGAAAGAAAAAGTAAACCTCCCACAATGAGAAAAAGCATTATGGCCAAAACAAAAGTTCCGAAAATAAAACGAGAGTCTAACTTTCTCATTTTTTACCTGCAATATTAATTCGCGGATCTGCCCAAGCATAGAGAACATCAGTCATCAGGTTCACAATGACGTAACTAAAAGAAAAAAGAAGCACAATTCCTTGAACAAGAGGATAATCGCGATTGCCCACCGCATCGATAAAAAGAGAGCCTAGGCCAGGCCAATCAAAAATTTTTTCAGTAATAATCGCACCTGTTAAAAGCACTCCAAATTGTAATCCGACAATGGTAATAATAGGAATAAGTGAATTTCTAAAAATATGGACGAACCAAACCCTTTTCTCACTCGCTCCTTTTGCCCTGGCGGTACGAACATAATCTTCTTGTAAATTTTCAAGAAGAGATGTTCTAGTCATGCGCATTAAAATTCCCATCAACGTAAGCCCTAGCGTCAGGCTTGGTAAAATAAAACTTTTAAAATCTGATTTTTCTGATACTGGCAAAAGATCTAGTTTTAAAGAAAAAATAAGTATAAGAATTGGACCTAACCAAAAGCTAGGCATCGAAACGCCAATAAGTGCAATAAAGCTTGAAGCAAGATCAGTAATGGTTCCTGCTTTATAGGCACTTAAAAAGCCTAATGGTATACTGAACGTTAGGGCTAAAAAGATCGCAATACATGCGAGTTCAAGAGTCGGTAAAATACGTTCACTCATCAAGAGCAAGACACTTTTGTCATACACTAAAGACTTTCCAAAATCACCATGACTCAAATTTGAGAGGTAAATAGTCAGCTGAGAAAAAATACTTTTATCTAAATGAAGTCTTTCTCGCAAAATAGTTTTTTGCGCAGCAGAGGCAAAATCCCCAGCCAATACATCTACGGGATCACCTGGGACAAAATGAATAGCGAGTGTCACAATCGTCAAAACCCCCAGCATGATAGGCAATAAGAGCAAAAGTCGTTTAACTAAATACTTAATCATTTTATTTTTACATTAATCAGCGACTGCATTCTTCCGTCAGCATAAATTTCATAATTTTGAATATTTCTTTTTTTCACAACAAAATTATCTTCATGCCATAGCATCAAATAAGGTAAGTCCTCACTTAAAATTTTTTGAACTTCGTTATAAATAACCTTTCTTTGTGCTGGATCAATTTGCTGTCTTCCTTTTTCCAGAAGAGTATCTAGGGCTGGATTTGAGTATTTACCTCGATTACCTCCTACTGGAATAAAA
>CAYQEW010000246.1:0-2073 GCA_964416605.1 uncultured Bacteriovoracaceae bacterium
GAAGCATGTAAAATAAAACAATATAAAAAACTAGATAAAAAGAACAAAAAATTCCAAAAAAGTTGCGCTCAAAAATAAAAAAGGTTCGCTATAAGCGAACCTTTTTTCGAGAGACCAATTGAAGGAATATCAAAAAAATCCTATTTTTAATTTCCCCCAGCACACATGTCCTTTTATATAGCAAGTACCGTGCCAAAAAAAAACAACTCTAAGTTGCCGAAATTACCTTGAATCCCTGTCATGAATTCAACCGACACTTGCTTTTTGTGTCAAAAAAATGGCTCAAGGAAGAAAAGGGGTTGTGATCAATAAACTGATTCGACTATCCCCGATTTGACTATCCAGGCTATAAGAATAAATAAGTTTAAAAAAGGCGGGGAATCTATAAGCGATATCAGTATTTATTTCTAATCCAACAAAGCCTGAAGGAAAAAATTTATTATGAATATTATATCTTCCAACACTTGGATTATAAGCAAAATCGGCATAATCCATCTCTGCGCCATACACCAAGTCAAATTGTTTAAAAAACAGAGGAAATAGTCCAGATCCTCGCATGGGTTGCCATAAAGTATTTTTCAACTCAAAGATACTTGTCATAACTTTATTTCCCACCAAAGAACCATAAGAAAATGCGTATGAATCAAATAAATAAGAACCTGTAAGAGTCGAGCTTGCGCCTCCTCCAAATAAGAGGCCATTATTTAAAGTCTTTTTAAATTGATGTCCGTAATGAACGCTCCATTGTCCTGACCAGTAAGGCAATAAACGAAAAATTAAATTTGAATTCAACTTTGCACCGACAAAATCTTTTATTGAGTTTTTATTATAAAGAAATTGAGTAGAAAAACTAAACGCTCGAAGAGCTCCTCTAATGCTATCATTCTGATAATTCCATGAGTTTTTAAGACTTAATTGATTAATCTTACGTCCCGTTGGAGTTGAGATATCTTGAGTATTCATATTGCTCAATCCGAGAATCCAATCCGATGTGAATCGTTTATAATAAAATCTTTTAACGAGAGATAAACCCAATGTGTTCGTAACATAAGTTTGGTTGCTTCCACTAAATTTTGAAAGACTTTGATCATAATCAAGACTCGCCCAAGTTTGATTGGCTATTTTATACTGATAACCAAGATTAAATCTAAAAGGCGATGCCCCATCTGCAATTCCAAAATAATTCTTTACACCAAGATCTAGTTTAAATTTTTCAAGGGGATCACTGATTGATGTTGATAATGCAAGAACAGATAAATTTTGATTGTAACTAAAAAAAGCGAGTAAATAGTTTAAATTAAAATAATCAAGATGACTGTAATCCGTCACTTCTTTTTGATTTAAACTGAATTTAGGGGTGATTGATGATGAGAAATGATTCAGCTTATCCATTTCTTTAGAGTAAAAAACAATCTCGTTATTTTGAACTTGTGGGTAGTAAATATTTTCAGAAGTATTAAAGAATTTCTTTTCACCGATCGGCTGCCCTTTCTTATCGAGAAGTCTTGATTGCCACTTCGAATCACTATAATCAACTTCCCAAAAAAGATCCGACTGAGGGCCTGGAAAATAATAACTCGCCTGAAAAGAATCTCCCAGCTTATCAACTAGCTCCAAATTTTCTTTATTGATTCTATAGAGCATATGTTTACGAACATCTGTTCCAAATTCGGAGCGAAAATAAGTAACACCAAAACCGAGATCTCCTCCTAATGGGTAGATTTTATCAAGAGAAAATTGAATTCTTCTTTTCGTTAACTTTTTAGTCGAAAAATTAAGTAACGCTAAATATCTTTCTTGGTGATAAGTAAATGTTGATGTTTTTGGCATTGAAAGAGCAAAGACAAAACTATCTCCACTGGCAAAAAAACCTTTATCCCAATCAACAAAAAAATCTCCATTTTTCTTTTGCTGCTGATTTAAAATAAAACATTTTGAAGCATCATTTAAAGGACATACTGACTCATTGCTTTCTTTTAAACTTTTAATCCACACTTGAAAATTATCCCAAAGCGTATTTAAATCTTGCTGAGTACATTGCTTAACCGCGTTGGCGAAGAAAAAGGGAATTTT
>CAYQEW010000247.1:0-2069 GCA_964416605.1 uncultured Bacteriovoracaceae bacterium
AGTTGCTTTGATTTTAAAGATATAGTTTTTAGAACTATCGCAAACTTTGGCAGGAGCTTCTTTAACTTCTTCTTTTACATAAAATGTCACACCAATAAATTGGCCACCATCTAAAGAAATATCACTGCTCGGTTTGCGCGAGTGAATATCGGTGATGCGCGAAGTGAAATAATGAAAAATATTTTTTGCAATAAATTCTTTTTGAATGGCACTATTTTGGTTGTAGTGATCATTCGCGCTAATTGCAGGATGGATCGTGTATTTAAAGTAAGCGTTGTGAGTAGCGGCAAAAACATCGAGGTTAACATTTAGCTCACAAGCATAAAATTTACCGTACTTATTAGGTGTTAGTTGAAGTTCTTTAACTGTCGTTGCCAGAACAAAATCATTTTCAGTCAGTCCTGCTTTAAGAAATCGTTCACGTTGTTTTAAGTGAACATCCTGACAATAGTCATTTAATTTTTTCTTTTCTTGTTCAATATTTTTTTTCTTAATGTCATTTCCATAAAAGCCACCAAGAAAAAGATTAAGTCTTGAATCCTCTAGGATTAAATTTTCTTGTTCCGCTTTGACGGCAGTTGTTTGAGCGTTTAAATGAAGGCTAAGAAAGCATAAGATAATTACCAGCGTTTTCATTATTTCTCCTTGAATGTTTTAGTTGATTAAAAAGCTACATTAATCAACAGGCTTCTTCAAGGAGAATGAATTTTATTGCTGATTAAAAACGCGTTTCAAAAGTTCAGTGGTCCTTGCCAGAGGGTTTTTGCGAATATTTTCTTCTTCTTTGGCAATTTGAGAAAACAGCCCTGAGATCGCGCTTGAGGTGACATGATCAGTGAGATCAGGATTCACTTTTTTCACCAGAGGAATTTGGTTGTAAGTATTCATCACATCAGCCCAATATTTGGTAGCATTTACTTTTTCTAAACTGCTCGCAATGCTTGGTTTAAAAGAGGCAATGAGCGCACTTGCGGTTTTGGATTTTAAATAATCCGTAGCGGCAGCTGGATTGCCTGATTTTAAAATACTTAAAGCATCTGAAAAAGTTAAACTGGTAATGGCACTAGCAAAAATAGGGATAGATTTTTTGGCTGCATCTTCCGCTGCTCGATTCATAGAGAGGATTGCTTTATCCACAAGAGGTTTCATTCCAATTTGCGAGAGAGTGTTTGTGACCACTTGTGCTTCTTTGGGAATAAGAATTTTGATAAGCTCATTTTTAAAAAAACCATCTGTCTTGGAAACTCGCTCTGCACCGATGTTAATGCCTTTAGAGAGGGCTTCTTGAAGACCGAGCCCTATTTCGCCTTGTGAGGGAGTGAGATAATTTTGCGCGACATTCACGATTTGATCGAGAGACTGACAGCTACTGAGAAAAATGAGAGAGAAAAATAAAAGTTTCATTTTTATTCCTTAAGAGTGAAAGAAATAATTGAGTCACCCACTTTAATTTTATTGATAAGATCGAGTCCTTCGGTGACCTGTCCAAAAACCGTGTATTGATTATCAAGATGCGGTTGAGCGCCTAGACAAATATAGAATTGGCAGTCAGCACTATTCGGATCACTCGATCTCGCCATGGCCAAAGTTCCATTTAAGTGTTTTTGTTTATTGAATTCTGCTTTGATTTTGACTCCCGTTCCCCCTGTGCCATTGCCCTTGGGATCGCCTCCCTGAGCCACGAAACCAGGGATCACGCGGTGGAAAGTGAGGCCATCATAAAAACCCTCAGCAATCAGTGCTGTAATGCGTTCCACGGTTTTAGGAGCGTCTTCAGGATAGAATTTAAAAGTGATTGAACCATATTCCGTTGTAAGTACTGCGTTCATATTTTCTCCTTAGTTTTATAGAAAGATATCTAACATAAAAAAATATTTTTAAAAGGTTGTTGACATTTTTTTTCTTTTCAAATAGATTTTGTCCCTACTTAAAATGTGGGGATGTAGCTCAGTTGGGAGAGCACCTGATTTGCATTCAGGATGTCGCAAGTTCGATCCTTGTCATCTCCACCACTTCTTTGAAAACTAAATAACAAAAAGAAATTTCCATCGTTAAGATGGAGATTAAAG
>CAYQEW010000248.1:0-2060 GCA_964416605.1 uncultured Bacteriovoracaceae bacterium
ATTATGGGAAGAATTGTGGCTAATTCTATTGTTCATATGATTAAATCCAACTCTCAAGATGCACCCTATACAGCTTCTATGGCAGATATAGGGGCAGCCTGCGTTGCCTCTGCAGGTGCAAATGCATTTAAAGGCAGTGCTGTTGCTATGACAATGTATCCAATAGTTCCGAACTATAAACTTTATCCAGAGACCGGTAGAAGTTTGGTGCATACGACTGGGGAAATTGGAACAGCTGGACACTGGATTAAGAAACTCCTGCATTTTGCCTTTATCTATAAGGCAAAAGCTTTGCCATTTTGGTGGATAATTCCAGAATAAAATTTTTAATGATTTACAATAAAGCAGTTCAGAGAAAGGAATATTTATGAGCATAACAGAAGCTAAAAACTATCCAGCATCTAGACCTACCAAGATCACTTTGTTTTTGAGATCTTGTTTGTTGTGGCAGGTCTTTAGATTTATTATTATTAATCTCAAAATGACCGTGATGATTTTAAAATCCCACGGTTCCAAAAAAGAAAAAAAATTATAATTTGCCTCTAAGATCAACTAGTTTTTTATAGTAACGATGCGTTCTGATGCTTTTGTCTTCTGGGAGCTCAAAACTTTTTAACACATCATCAATTAAAGCAAGAGCTTGATCTTTTTTATCAAGAGATTTGAGTAGTTCAGATGTCATATAAGCGGCTCTCAGTTTATTATCACCGTAGGAATATTTTAAGGCCATCTTGGCTTTTTCAAGAGCCTCTTCTTTTTTTCCAATATCTCTTAGTAGGTCCGCATGATCGTAATAAAAAGTGAATTCCTCTGGGTAAATTTGACTTAAACTTTGGTAAAGTTTATTAGCCTCTTCAATCTCTCCAGATTTATAGATGGCATAGACACGATTCAGATTGAATCCTCTATTGGTTTTAGGATCAAGTTTGTGTAACTTTATTTGCTTGTCCAGATCTTTTAAGGCTTCGTTGTAAGTAAACTTAGCTTCTGTCTTGAAACCTAGTTTTTCGAAGGCTTGGGCGCGAAGAAAAAGAATATCCGATGAGGTAAGAAACTCATTTTCCTTTGGTTTTGTTTTATTAAAATCATTGGTGATTTTTAGAGTTTGTAACTGTACCCATTTTTGTAGAGAGTCTTCTTTGGTTTCATCGGCAATGGCTTCAAGCATGGTAAGTTTGTCAAGAAAGGTTTCTTGGAAAGGGAAGTTCTCTATTGAAGTTTTAATAAAGTTAATAAGCTTTTTCTTTAAGCTAAGGTCGCCATTGCTAAAAGAGACTTTGAGGGGGATATATTGAAGTAAATCTTTCTCTTTAGGGGATAGATGCTTTTTTTGACTAGCTAAGGGTAATAGATCTAAGGCTTCCGCATAGCTTTCTTGATTATTGTAAGCTTCAATAAGTTGCCAAGCTAGTGTTGAGCTTGGACGTTGTTTTAGTTTTTCAAGAAGATTTTCGATACTATTGTTTTTATTTTTAATTGCGAAGTTCATTCGTTTAAGGAAAGGGTCCAATTCTAAGACCCCAATGATTCGGCTAATTTCAAGACCCTGAGGACTAGCTAAAATAACGGTAGGGTAACCTTTGATAGCAAATTTGGATTTTAACTCCCACGAAATGGGCAGGTCGGCATCTAACTTCAGATAAATCATTTTTTTATTTAGAGCTTGAAATTTGGGATGATTGAAAATGGTTTCATCTAGAATATTACAAGGTGGGCACCAGGTTCCAAAAAAATCAATGAGCAAAGGCTTATTTTCAATTTTGGCTTTTTCTAGAGCTAATTTAGGATTGTTTAAAATAAATAAGGTGTCATTTGGGAAGTCGTCACTAGGGGACTTTTTTTTCAACTCTGTATTTGGGGAAATACTTTGCGTTTGATTTAAAACTACAAGCCATTTTTTTTCCTGGGCTGCTGTCATCAAATTATCGGGTTTGAAAACATCTTGGCACCTAAGGTTTTTTTCTTTAGGCAGACAATAGGTGTTTTTCTCATCGCAGAGAAAGACCTTTATTTTGAGTTCACAATTTTCAAAATTCTCAAGTTTATTCATTCGAGAGAGT
>CAYQEW010000249.1:0-2054 GCA_964416605.1 uncultured Bacteriovoracaceae bacterium
CCTACTCGCCTACGCAGAAGACGTGGCCGGTGGGATTATGAATCCTAAATATGTCACCATTAAAGACACCATGACCGTTGAAGAAGCGATGAGCTATATTCGCGAGCAAGCAAAAACAACCATGGAAATTATTTATTATGCCTATGTTGTGGATCAAAATGAAGTGCTGGCGGGAGTTTTGTCCTTTCGCGATATTCTCGTCTCGCCTTCAGGCAAGCGCGTTCGCGATATTATGGAAACCGATGTTATTTCGGTAACGGAGCAAACGGATCAAGAATCCATTTCGAAGATATTTGCCAAGAGCAATCTTTTTGCCATTCCGGTTGTGAATGAGAATAATCAAATGAAAGGAATTATTACTTTTGATGACGTGGCAACGGCGATAGAAGAAGAGGCAACGGAAGATATCCAACGTATCGGGGGGATGGAAGCACTCGATATGCCTTACTGGAGCACCCATTTTAAAACAATGATCAAAAAGCGAGCAGGGTGGCTCACGGTTCTTTTTTTTGGCGAAATGTTTACCGCCACCGCCATGGCTCATTATGAGCACGATATTTCTAAAGCGGTGGTTTTGGCGATGTTTATTCCGCTGATTATTTCCAGTGGTGGAAATTCCGGCTCTCAGGCTTCGACTCTTATTATTCGCGCCCTTGCTTTACAAGAAGTGAAAATTAAAGACTGGCTGCGGGTTTTTTATCGCGAGTTCGCTTCAGGATTAGCGCTAGGACTTATTTTAGGGCTGATTGGATTTATTCGCATTGTTGGCTGGCAGATGATTTCTCCCATCTACGGCGAGCACTATATTTTACTAGCGATGGCAGTTTCTTTAAGTCTTGTGGGAATTGTTTTATGGGGAACCTTGTCTGGTTCAATGCTTCCTTTTGTGCTTAAAAAATTGGGCTTTGATCCTGCGAGTGCTTCAGCTCCTTTTGTGGCCACACTTGTGGATGTCACTGGACTGATGATTTATTTCACGATTGCTCATGCTTTTTTACAGGGCACACTTCTTTAAAGCATAGGTTTTATTTTGTAAAAAGATAGAAACCTCATCAGAGTGAAGATGATGATAATCTTCAAATTTGATGACTTCGCCAATTGTAAAGACCACTTCTTTTTTTGCTTGCAGAATTTCTCGAGCTAGCAGAGCGATTTGCATTTTAGGAAAGATTAATCCAATGTATTGGAAAAGAAGACTATTTTCTCCTTCAAAAAAAATAGGGATAATGGTTGCCCTAGTTTTTAGAGCCATTTTTCCTAGATGTGGATGCCAAGGCTTTTCGGTTGCTTGTTTTGACTTCCATGAAGAATAAGCTGCGACCTCGCCGGCTGGAAACATTCCGATCGTGTTGTTCTCATTTAGCTCTTTTAAGATATTTTTTAAATAGAGAAGATTTAATTTTTTATTGGGACTTTTTTGCATTATTTCAACGGGTAGGATGACATCTTTCATTTCTTCAATACGCACAAAGATAGAATTGGCGATGAGTTTACAGCGAGGATTAATTTTTCTCATCAGCATAAGGAGAATAAGCCCATCAATAGCACCAAAAGGGTGGTTAGCAACAAACAAAATGGGCCCTGGTATTTTTTTTATTTGATTCAACTCTTCTGCGTTTATGGAATAGTTAATGCTCAGTGCATGAAGCATCTTTTCAATAAAAGAGAATGTAGGGTCACTTGGATCAGTATCTTTTTTTGCCTCTAAATAAAGCTGCAATATTTTGTCCAGACGAAGTATTTTCTGCAAGAGAATAGGGATATCAAAGTTTTCTAAAGAATTCATATAGCATTATTCCTATCTTAATGTTTAAGTGATTGTAAAATAAAAGGATTTAATTGATGCGTTATGGCGGTGGTTTTTTTGATTTACGTACTCTGATGATTCGCTTGGCAGCATTACTGCAACGGAAAAAAATAATGATCATTGATTCTCATCCGAATCTCTGTTCTCAAATTCTCGCTTCTTCAGATACCAAGGGAACTTTTTTAGAACAACTGGTGGCCACTCCAGCTTGGCATCCTATATATTCCATTGAGTCCGTTGATGGAGA
>CAYQEW010000250.1:0-2046 GCA_964416605.1 uncultured Bacteriovoracaceae bacterium
GGGCCTTGGCAGTTTATGCCCGCAACAGGTAAAGAGTATAATTTAAAAATAGATTATTTTGTAGATGAAAGACGAGACCCTCTAAAGGCAACCGTTGCAGCGTCAAAATTTTTGCGCGATCTATACTCTCAATTTGGTAACTGGAGTCTTGCAAAGGCTGGCTATAATGCAGGTGGCGGAAAAATCCAGCGTGCCATTAATCGTTATGATACAAAAAATTTCTGGGAAATTGCTCAGGGAAGTTATCTAAAAAATGAAACAAAAGACTATGTTCCTAAAATAAATGCTCTTGCGATTATTGGAAAAAATCTTAAGGCTTTTGGTTTTGAAGATTTTGAATTTATGGAGCCTCTTAACTTTGAAGAAGTGGTTGTTCCTCCAGCAACGGATATTTATAAAATGGCAGAAGTTTTAAAAGTGCCTTTTGAGGCTTTAAAGGATCTCAATCCTGAAATCTTAAGATGGCATAGCCCTGTCGGAAAATCCTACCTTCTCAAAGTTCCAGTCGGAAGATCGAGTGAGTGGGATTATGACAAGGATGCTAAGATTGTTAAAGCGACGGACTTTCAAATTTATAATGCTAAAACAAGCTGTAGTTTATCAAAAGTGGCTAATCAGTGTGGAGTAAAACTTTCAGCACTCGAAGCTCTTAATAGCAGTCTGGGAAATCATGTCGATGCCGGAGATGCCGTAAAACTACCATTCAGAGAAGATCATGAAGCTTCAATGAATATGTATTCTAATATCAAGGCAACAAGAATTGTGGAGCGTCCACATAGAGAAACGAGAGCAGAACGCAGACTAGCTCGTCACTCCAAAGTTTCTCGCTCAAAACGCCATATCGCTTCTACGGGCAGATCTTCTAAAGAAAAGAAATCTTCTTCGCGTAAAAAAGTTTATGTCGTAGCAAACGGCGATACTCTATGGGACGTGGCTCGCAAAAATAAAACCTCTATCCATACCTTAATGAAGGCTAATTATAAAGTCGCAAAAAACGGCGTTATAAAGCCCGGCGATAAATTAAAAATTCAATAAGATTATGAGCTTTGGTTTAAGGGCTTATAAAAAAGAAAAAGATCAATCTGTTATTTCAAAGATTGATCTTGATTTTTTTCTAGTCGGTGAAGATTTGTCACTTTATCTCGTCGCAAAAGAATTGAGTTTAAAAGAAAAATCCTTTCATTTTGTTTCTCAGTTTAATTATTCTTTTGATGAATTAAAAAAAATTACCCATCATCCTTTTAATCTGAATCGTCAAAGTGAGCAGACAGATTATTTTTTTTATAAAGATCAGAAATGGCATGCCAATACAGGCCGAATTAAGCCTTTGTATGAACTCACAATGATCGAAAAATATTTCACAGGTCAAGAGAGTGAGGAAAATATTTTTGACCAACTGGAGCCTGTAAAAGAAGAAAATTTTTCGCAAACCAAAATAGAAAAAATTATTTTTATTGTAGAGGATCAGAGTTGGGAAATTTATCTTGCGAATCAAAAAATATTTAAAAGTAAAAATATTATTTGGTCTCGAAATCCCTTTGATTTTTTCTCACTTTGTCCAAGCTATCAAGTGGCGGCAAATGTTCTTGAAAATTTACCTACCTATGAGCCGCAAAGCTTTGTTCTGGCTTCATTTAAAGTAGTTCTGCGTGATTTAGTGCAAGGTAAAACCTATTTTCTTCCTGCTAGTATTAGCAATGATTCTGGCTATTATATCATGAAGCAATCCCTTGATTTGTTGCATGTTTTTTATGCGCCCAAAGAAGAGGTTTTTTCAACAGATGATCAATTTAAAACAATTAAAAATATGAAGCGAGTTATCGCTCGTACCTTCGATGATTTTAATACTCAGAGTGATCCGAAATGGATGACTTGGAATGATCATTTATTTCATTTTATTGACAAAAATATTATGAATGATACTGAATTTGATGGATTGTTTTTTTATAATAATGTCAATTTATTTTTTAATAAAAGTGTTAATAGCTTCTCATCATTTTTTACAGTACCAGCAACTGTTCCATCAAGTCTTTTTACCGCTCCGTA
>CAYQEW010000251.1:0-2026 GCA_964416605.1 uncultured Bacteriovoracaceae bacterium
ATCCCTCCAGTTTTTTTCTCCGCCGATTATGGAACCATGGAGCAAAATTCTTATCTCACTCAAAATGCGATAGCGTTATGTTTTGGAGATATTATTGATGAGGCTGTTTTGTCTTTGGTGAAGGATTGGTGCGATCAAAAGAATTTGTTTCTATTGGTTTTCTCATCTTTCAAAGAAGCGAGCGAAGATAAAATTCAGTTCTTTAAGTACCGTTGTGATGCAGTGATTGCGACTCATTTTAAAAATAGCATCCTTGTTATTGACGCAACAAAGTATCATTTTCCTAAATATACTTTTGCAGCGATGGTTCTTGAATTACCTTCTCTTACCTTTGTGAATACTTATCAAAAAGAATTTATTGAAAACACGGATAGTTTTTATGTGAAGACAAATGAAGAGCTTTTATTGTCTCTTGATCAAGTTTTTTTAGGAACTGTTTTTGCTGAGAAAGGAGCAAGACGGAGAAAAGCTTTGGGGTATGGGGGAAGACAGTTTAAAAAATCGTGGGATTCTATTTTGATGAATCTAGCCAAATAATTTCATTGTCTAAAGTATCTTGATATTCAGCGCTAATTTTTTTAGGAAACGCCGCCATAAGTTTTTGTTCAAGTAGTTCAATTGATTTAAGTAAGCCATTATTAAATTCATTTACCTTAAAATGTTGACTCAAATTATTTATTGCAACGTCTAAATCTTTTTGATTGAGGTGTTTCAGAATTTTTTTAGAAACAATGATTTCAATTTTTCTTTCAAATAAAGAAATGTAAAAAAGAATTGCCGGAGAACGAGTGTTTTCAAGATTGTCGAGCACTTGGGTGTAATAAGTCTCAAGTGCTTTTTCTTTGACCTCTCGAATAACTTCAGTGCTATTAAGTCCCATTCTTTTAAAAAAAGAAATACTAGACAGTAAATAAAAAAAGATAAAAAGAATAAGCACCGCAACGGGAATAAACTCAGTGTGTCCAGCTAGAAGTGATGAGCAGAGAATACTTGCCATAATAGAGAATCTTAATCTTGCAGCTGGATATGGATCGCTTGCTTGATTAATGACAATAACAAACTCGGCATTAATTTTTCGCTCAAAATTTTGTACCACAGAAGAAATATTTTGCTCTTCTTGAGCCGTGAGTATTTTTCTCATTACCAATCTCCTGAGGCTCCACCGCCGCTAAAGCCACCGCCTCCGCCGGACCAACTACCTCCAGAACTTCCACCACTTCCTCCTGTAGGCCAACCACTTCCAGGCCCACCAAAGGAGCTTCCTATTGCCCCTAAAATACCAGAAAATCCCAGAAGAAAGCCGACTCCACTTATAATTGAAATGAGAATATAGCCCACTCCAGGAATAAGAAAAAAGCTCGCTGCTCCAAATAATCCAGCGCAGATAATTCCTTTTACGAAGGGATTTCTAAAAAGTTGAGCGATTGCTAAAAAAATAAAACTAAAAAAGAAGATAATATTTCCGCCAAATCCTCGTCTGGAAGCGACTTCGCGGGAAGGTTCTTCTAGGCCATCTATTTTTATTTCAAATTTAGCGGCAACAACTGAAATAAAGTTTTTAATCCCCATGGCGTATTGCTGGTTTTTAAAATAAGGTTTAATGGATTCATCAATAATATGGCTTGCCTCAATGTCCGTTATTTCGCCTTCTATTCCTTGTCCTACTTCAATGCGCATTTTGCGATCTTCGACGCTGATAAGAAGTAAAATACCGTTGCCTTTTTCTTTATCTCCAATTTTCCATTCTTCAAGGGTTTTGATTGAGAATTCTTCAAGAGGAATATCTTCTAGTCTAGGGATGATATAAATTTGAATTTGAGGTCCATTCTTTTGATAAATAGCTTGAATAATATATCGTATCTCATCAGCCTCATTTTTTGAGAGAAGGCTCGCTTCATCCATAATGGGAGATGTAAGAATAGGCAACGCCAAAAGGGACGTTGCGGTAAAGAGAATAAAGAGAAACGAATAGATTGTTTTAGTTAAATTCGACACGAGGAGCTACTCTTTGTTCTGCTTCTACTGA
>CAYQEW010000252.1:0-1992 GCA_964416605.1 uncultured Bacteriovoracaceae bacterium
TATTTTGTAAAAGCAAATTTTCCATCTTATCTAAATGGGATTCCAAACGAACTAACTCCTCATCGATATCCAGTTTTTCGAGGTAAAATAAAACTTCCTGAAAATAACGTGGATCATTTTGAGAAACACTCAGGTGCTGCGAAAGAGCATCTTTTAATTTTTTTTCGATTACTTCTTTTAATTCCGATTTTAATTCACATATTTTTTTATAACTTATTTTAAATTCTTCGATATTAGTAAGTATCGAGTGGACTAATTTATGTCCCTCTTCTTCTCTTCTCTTTTTTAAATCTAGGCAGACTTCGTCGATATTTTTCAAAAACAAAGCTTGGATCTCATCTCCATATTTTTCATTTTCAAGAGCAAACTCTGATCTTAGAAAATCAACGGGATTAATCGTAAGCCCCACGCCTGTTGTTGCGACAAGAGATTCAAAATGAGTCAAAAATTTCTGAATTTTTTCTGAATCAAAAGAAAAAACTAATATGGGATTTATCTTTTTTTTGCAGAGTAACAAAAATATCAATACTTCCTCTTTCAAAAAATTTTTCTACAATTTTTTTAGCTTCAAATTCATAGCTATTTAAAATATTCGGAATTTTAAAACGAATATCTTTATAACGACCATTAACTGATTTCATTTCTATCAAAATTTGATAATGCGTACCTATGAGTTCTTTTCTGGCAAAACCAGTCATGGACTGAATCATTTATCCCTTTTCTATTATTTACGAGCTACCATAAAATCATTACCCATAAGCCTAAACTTCTCTCGTCTTTGACTGAGCAATTCTTCTAGTTTCACTTTTTTTATTTCAACTAAGGCTTTATCGATACTTTTACCTAAAAGATTAACTGCTTCCTCTAAATTTCTATGGGCTCCCCCAATTGGTTCTGCAATAATACCATCTATCACTTTTAATTTCTGTGCCATTTGAGCATCTATTTTTAAAGACTCCGCTGCTTCTTCTCCTTTGGCAGGATCTGACCATAAAATAGAAGCGCAAGATTCAGGAGAAATAACAGAGTAGATAGCGTGTTGCTGCATAAAAACTTTATCCGCAACGGCTATTCCGAGAGCTCCTCCCGATCCACCTTCTCCGATCACCACCGAAATAATAGGAGTCTTCGTTTTAAACATGGTTTGAATATTTTCTGCGATTGCCAAAGCTTGACCGCGCTCTTCTGCGCCAATACCAGGGTAAGCTCCTGGGGTATCAACAAGTGTCAAAATTGGAAGCGAAAATTTTTCGGCAAGTTCCATAAGGCGCAAACTTTTGCGATAGCCTTCGGGACGAACCATCCCAAAATTATGCTTCACCTTGTCTGCGGTTTTTCGACCTTTTTCAATGGCGATATAAGCCCATTTTTGATTGCCCCTTTTGGCAAAACCACACAGAATTGAAGCATCCTCTGAAAATCTGCGATCTCCATGAATTTCTTCATAAGAGTCAAATAAATGATTCATGTACTCAAGAGCATGGGGACGCATCGGATGCCTTGCTAATTGTACTTTTTGCCAACTAGTCAGTTGCTCAAAAGTTTTTATCAGAAGAGTCTGTGCTTTTTCTTTGAGAGTTTTTATTTCCGCATCGGCGTCTAAATCTTTTCCCAAATACCTCTTCTCTAAATCTTTAATTTGAGACTCAAGATCATAAATTGGTTTTTCAAAATCAAGTAAAATTTCCATGGGGAGAGTATAGTCCACTCTCCCCAATCTTACGAGTCCTTTTAATGTCTAAAAACTAAGAATCTTTTGAATGGTTTTAGGATGAACATCTAAAATCTGTGCCGTTGTTTTTTTATTTTTATCACATTTGTGAAATATATAGTGGATATATTCTTCTTTTATTTCATCAAGAGATTTATATCCTTTTTCACCTAAGTCAAAACCAAAACCACTCGATTTTTCTAACTGTTCATCAAGAGAGCAAATATCAACATAACTCTTATTTTTTTTTATTTGTGTTTTCTTCATCAAATGACTCATCA
>CAYQEW010000253.1:0-1991 GCA_964416605.1 uncultured Bacteriovoracaceae bacterium
CATAAAATCCCCCTTGAGCTTGCGCGGCATCTTCAATGATCGCAATATCTTTGGGATGACAAATTTTTTCATACTCTGCAATCGGCGCAGGTTGGCCATAAATATGAACAGGAATAATGGCTTTTAAATCAAAAGCCGCGACAGTTCTTTTTAAAGACTCAGTACACATCAATCCCGTTTGAGGATCAACATCAATGAAAACGGGAATCGCGCCTCTCGTTATAACTGCTTCAGCCGTGGCAAAAAAGCTGATCCCTGCGATACCGACATGATCTCCGGCTTTAATGCCAAGAGCTTGTAATGCAATTTCGATAGCGTCAGTTCCGTTTGCCAAAAGAAGACAGTGCGCTGATTTTTGGAGTGCTGCAAATTCTGTTTCAAAGAGTTGATTGTATTTTCCTTCAATAAAGGCGTTGTTTTCAACTAATTCTTTATAGCGTTCGAGGATTTGAGTTTGAAAATCTTTGTTGTGGAGTGCGGGAAAATTATAAAACGTTACTTTCATTTCTGATCCTTTTGTCATTTAAATGACTCATTTTGGACCAGACTTTAGCATAGAGTTAAACTAATACCAAGTACTGAAAAGTAGAGTTCCCCTATTCAGAGGTACACTCTAAATATAGAAAGCTTAAATGAATTTAAGCGACATGCTCAAGATAAGGAGAGCGAGAGGCTTTTTCTTCCAGATCGCGAATAACTTCATAAAGAGAAAAATCTGTTTTCAGGGGATTAATTCCTTTAGGTAGAGCCGTAAAAATGAGAGTGCCGTTTTTTTCAGAAAAAATGAACCACTGATTGCCAAGTTTTTGAAATAGGACTTCTTGTTTTTGATTTTTCATGCTGTTCCCTCCTGGTACAACTTGTTACTTACTCTATCGGAAGGGTTTTAAAATACTTGAGCTGGCTTTTAAAATGGCTTGATAATTTTGCTCATATTTCACATCTTTTCGTGAAAAAAGACTTAATTTTAACCACTTATAAGTTTCATGCTCATGGGGATCAAGCTTAATTTCTTGAGGCGTTGGCAGGACAAAATGAAATATTTTTTCAAGGACCTGGATGTTTTTAGGAGTATCAAAAAAAGTAAAATCCATAGCGAGATCATCTTTTTGCAAAAATGCATGAGACTCAATGCCTGTTTCTTCTAGCACTTCTCTTATTGCAGCATGAAAAAAATCCTTGTCACTTATTTCAACCCCTCCTGTGACGCTTTGCCAAAAACTGCCTCTGGAAGGAATCGTTTTAAGTAAAAGAGCGTAACCATCTGAGGTTGTGATGATAATTTGAACTTTTTTGAGTATTTTTTCCGACATATTGCCTCATTTTACACATTGCATTATTGTCGTCAAGCTCAGCATTAGGTAAGCTGAGTCATATGGTCGGATTTAACGAAATAATTTTTAAAATAGCTTATACAATGCCCGGATTTTTATTTGCCTTAGTGTGTCACGAGTTTGCTCATGGCTTGATGGCAAAAAAATTTGGAGATGATACCGCAGAGAGAATGGGAAGACTTACTTTAAATCCTCTTGTTCATCTCGATATGATTGGAACAGTCTTATTTCCGATAATGGGCCTCATCTCGGGATTTCCCATTATTGGTTGGGCGAAACCAGTGCCCATAGACACCAGAAATTTTCCCATAAAAAAAATACGCCAAGCCATTTTTTGGGTGAGTTTCGCGGGGCCTATGGCGAATTTTATAGTGGCGACTCTCTCAGCTTTTTTGTTTGCTCTTTTTTTTGTGCGCATTGATATTGGAGAGTACAAACAGGCGGTTCTTTCTTTATTGGAGTACTCACTTTTTATCAATATTTTATTGGGAGCGTTTAATCTCATTCCTATCCCGCCGCTTGATGGCTCCAAAATGTTATCGAGTGTTTTAAATTATAAACTTGCTTATAAATATGAAAAAATTGCGGCTTATGCGCCTTATTTGATGATGTTTATTTTCTTTGCAAGTTTTGCAGGAGTGAGTATTTTGTCGCCCA
>CAYQEW010000254.1:0-1989 GCA_964416605.1 uncultured Bacteriovoracaceae bacterium
CACAAATGTGATGAAGCCAGAGATAAAGTCCTACAGCATTGATGATGTGCCTTTTCTTGCCGTGACTTTTAGCTCACATATAAAAAATGATTACCAAATCAGGCAATTAATCGCACCTTTAGCGACAGAGCTTTCTCATACCCCTGATATTGGTGATGTCGCCATACTTGGCGGACTTAAACGCAGTGTGCGGGTGATCGTGAGTGAAGTAAAAATGGCGCAGTATGGTGTTTCCTTAGATAATGTTTTTGAGTCTTTGAAAATGAATCATGTGCTTCTTCCTGCTGGCAAAAACTGGTCTAAAAAGGAAGTCTTTGACGTTGAAGTGGGAGCAAAACTATCGAGCGTATCGGATATAGAATCTTTGGCGATTGGCAGTCGTGCTGGAAAAATAATGAGGATAAAAGATGTGGCACAGATTGTTGATGGCCCAGAAGAGCGAACCCGTCTTTCTCATGTGTTTAATAAAGATCAAAAAATGAATGGCGAACAAGCTGTCACGCTTAGTTTTACCAAGCGCAAAGGAACCAACGTTGTTAGCTTAGCACAAAAGATTTTAGCCAGAACGCAGTCTTACCAAAAAGATTTGCCAAGTGATGTCAAAATGACTGTGATGCGGGATTATGGCGCAACGGCGGGAGAAAAATCCAATGAACTCATTGAGCATCTTCTTATTGCAACATTTTCCGTGGCACTCTTGATTGCTTTAGTAATGGGTATTCGAGCTGCTTTAGTTGTTGCTATTGCTATTCCGGTGACACTTGCTCTCACTCTTGCCCTTTATTATTTCATGGGTTACACCCTCAACCGCGTCACTCTTTTTGCTCTTATTTTTTCCATTGGAATTTTAGTCGATGATGCGATTGTGGTGGTGGAAAATATTGAGCGCTATTTAAAGACTTATAAGAATTTAACCTTAACTCAAGCGACGTTACGCGCAGTCAGTGAAGTGGGGAATCCTACCATCCTTGCTACCTTTGCGGTTATTGCCGCTATTTTACCCATGGCCTTTGTCCGCGGTTTGATGGGCCCCTATATGAAGCCAATTCCTGTTGGTGCGAGCCTCGCGATGATTTTATCTCTGTTTGTCGCTTTTATTGTGACTCCCTGGGCCTCGGTTCGTCTTTTGAAAAAACATACTTCCACACATCATGATGAAAAAGAAAGCGATCATGGGCCATCAAAACTTGACCAACTTTATATTTGGTTAACGGATCATTTGCTTTCCAAAAAATCTTGGGCTTTTGGTTTTACCTTCCTTATTCTTATTTTATTTATGGCGACCACTTCGATGTTTATGACAAAAGCAGTAAAAGTAAAAATGCTTCCTTTTGATAATAAAAGTGAATTTCAGGTGATGCTTGATTACCCCATTGTCACACCTCTTGCACTTTCAAGTGAGTGGTCGAAAGAACTAGCCGTTCAGTTACTTCATCACGCTGATGTTAAAAAAGTACAAATCTTTACTGGCGAAGCAGCTCCTTTTTCTTTTTCCGGCATGGTTAAACATTCCTTTTTGCGCAAACAGGAATATCAAAGTGATCTACACATTGTCCTTGCCGATAAGCACGATCGCCAAAAATCTGGCCACGATATTATCAACGAACTTAGACCTTTGATCAAAAAATTTATTGATGCCAAACAGGGAACTTCCAAGGTACTGGAAATTCCACCTGGTCCACCAGTGATGGCAACGATGATCGCAGAGATTTATGGCAAAGACGCTCAACAAAGAAGAGAAGCAGGTGGGGTGGTGAAAAATATTTTTGCCGCGGAAAAAAGTATTGTCGATTTAGACTATACGTGGAAACCCGCACGATCGCGTCTTATTTTCCCCTATAACTACGAGAAAGGAAGTATGCTCGGCGTTAAAGCTGCTCAAGCATGGAATTTAGGGCATCTTATTTTTAATGAAACCAACGTGACACATTTGGGAGGCTTTGATTCTCCTGAAAAAATGAGTCTTGATCTTTCCCTAAATCAAGAGGC
>CAYQEW010000255.1:0-1975 GCA_964416605.1 uncultured Bacteriovoracaceae bacterium
GTGTGAGAATCACGGCATCAATATGAGAGATCTTATTTTCGAGGAGCTGTGCTCGCAAATCAGGACCAGTATCGATAAGAATTTTAGAATCGTTTTCGAGGGTTAAACAAATACTTGTTCGTTTGCGTTTATCTTTGGGATTTTGAGATTGGCATACTGGACAATTACACCCTACAATAGGGACACCTGTACTTGTTCCAGTTCCAAGAAAAGTTATGTTCAAAGACATAGCCAAAAAATAACAGATAAGGAGATATTAATCCATGAAATACTTACTCTTCTCTTTAATTTTATTATCCTGTGCGACGAGTAAAGAGGAAATTCGGATCCCCGTAACAAGCTATACACTTGAGAATGGTTTACGAGTTCTTCTTATTAAAAATAATCGTCTGCCGATTGCGCATATACGCATCTACTACAATATTGGAGCCAAAAATGAAGCTGCTGACACAAGTGGTTCAAGCCATTTTTTGGAACACATGATGTTTAAAGGCTCAAAGAGCTATCCTGAAGGTTCATTTGATCAGCTTTTAGAAGCCGTGGGCGGTGATAATAATGCCTACACTAATTTTGATAGTACTGTTTATTATGAAGATCTTCCCGCGCACTTTATTCCTAAAATGCTTGAAATGGAAGCTGATAGGATGACTCATTTAGAGTTAGGGGAAAAATCTTTTGAGAATGAACGCAATGTTGTTTTTGAAGAAAGAAAAATGCGTTATGAAAATTCTGCTCCAGGAAAACTGTAT
This sequence comes from uncultured Bacteriovoracaceae bacterium, assembly GCA_964416605.1. Lineage (GTDB taxonomy): Bacteria > Bdellovibrionota > Bacteriovoracia > Bacteriovoracales > Bacteriovoracaceae > CAYQEW01. The sequence continues at coordinate 750 of CAYQEW010000255.1, forward strand.
TTAGAATTAGTCCAAGCGGTATTTCAGGGGACGCCTTATGAAGGCAGTGTGATTGGTTCAGTTGAAGATTTAAAAAATTTAACGCGTGAAAAAATGATTGGTTACTATCGCGATTACTATGCTCCGAATAATGCAATACTCGTCATTGCAGGAGACTTTAATGAAAATTTAGTCAAAGAAGAAGTTCGTAAAAATTTTGCAGGCCTTAAAAAATCAGAAAAAGTTGAAGAAAAGAAAAAAACAATAACCAAAGAAACTACTTTTAATTTAAATTTTAAAGGAATTATTGATAAGAAGATTAATGGCCAAACCCAAAATATACTTTTCATGATGGGATTTAAAGGAAAGCCTATCACTTCGCTCGAAGGTTTTGGACTTGATTTACTTTCTAATATGATTGGGGAAAGTGAGAGTTCCGCGCTTGTTCAAGAATTTGTAAAAGGCAAAAATCCTATTTTAAGCAATGTTTATTCATCAAATTATACTTTGCAGAATGCCGGAACTTTTTTTATCGGAGGAGAACTTCTCCCATCAACTAATTTAGAAAAATTTAAAATAAAATTGCAGGAAAAATTAAAAGATATTTGTGAAACGGCAATCAATGAAAAAACATTGCAAACCGCCAAAAATCAAATGCTCATAAGTTATTTTGATAAATTATCAAAAAATGCTGGGAAAGCTTCATTTATAGGAGATAGAGAGAACTTTTTTAATGATCATCTTTTTTATAAAAAAGAAATTTCGTTTTACCAAAATGTAAAAAAAGAACAGATCAAAGAAGTGTGTCAAAAGACGATTAATTTAAGTAATTTTGTTTTTATTGCTATCTCAGATAAATTTTAAAAAAGAGAGTTGTTTATGATAAGATTTTTAATTTGTTTTTTATTGTTTTCATTTAAAGTTGGTGCATTTTCTGTTACGAATCTTAATTGGCCACATATTGATGCTAAATGGGTAAAAGATGATGAATTACCTTTGTTTACGATTGTTGTTGCTTATGAAGATGGGTCACTGAAGGATTCTCAAGATAAACTTGGCATAACGAATTTGATGTTTTCTTCAATTTTTGACGGAACTTCAAAGTTAAATCAGCAAGAAATTGCGGCTCAATTAAATTATTGGGGAGCAACAATCACACCTCAAATAACAAAAGATAGAAGCTATATATTTATTTCAGGATTAACAAAAGACGCTATTGATATTACAAAATTTTATTGCCATCTCAT
>CAYQEW010000256.1:0-1973 GCA_964416605.1 uncultured Bacteriovoracaceae bacterium
ATAGAGGCAGATATTTAGTTTTGTCGACTAGAAAGAGCTTTGTCTAAAATTTTGAGAATATTTTATTACAAGTGAGTCTTGTCTTTGCCTCAGCGAGCTTACTCGCTATTTTGGTAGTGAGATTGCTAAAGTGGCTAGAGGTCAAATAAGCTCCTGTTCCAAGAACTCCAAAAACCGCTAGAGCAGAAGGAGCGGGGGTATAGAACATACTGTTGCCAATATTAAAGAGAGCAATTTTATGAGTCATGGCAGTTGCAAAAAATTCGCTCCATTGATTTTTGGTTATGTGTTCAAATAAAGTGGAAGCACTTACTTGCTCTGCAGGCACCGCCATCCCAAGAACTGCGCCAATTGACCATGTTACAGATCCCATAAGGGCTTTAAGGCTCATTTTAAGCTGAGCAAATCTTTTGGCATTATGCACCGAAAGATCAATCTTTTTAGTATTTATTTCTTTGGCGTAATAATCTTTAACGGTATTTATTTTATCCTCAATTTGCGCGCACATTTTTTCAACAGCTTCGCGTGCTTGAAAAGCGTGAATTTCCCAAGTTCCTTGAGTCAGAGCAGTGATTTTGGTGATCAAAAGAAATGTCACAATTGCGGCACCATTGATTTTTTCAAATCCCATATTGGCACTCGCAAGAAGGATCGCTCCAGAAATAGCATATTCTGTATACTGCCATTTACCTGCTTCGTTCCAGTTAGGAATAATATTTTGGCGAATGCGATCAATGGTTTTAATAATACCGTTTTCTTTAATTGCTTTAAAATATTTATTTCGATTGGCGTTAGAGGATTTTAAATTTTGAATCGCATTATAAACTTTAGGTAAATGCTCTTTAAAATTTTGAGAGATCATATTCTCGTATTCATAAGTCTGAGTAAACTTTTCAAATTTTTCAATGTTAAGTTGAATCGCAGCACCTGGAATAACTGTGGCGAGTGCTAGGATCATAGCGCGACCATAAGCCGATCCAGCACCTAGATGATGAATCATTTCGGAAAAATCCGACCCGTGAACAATTGCGGTAAACACAGCTGTTCCGGCTACCGAGAAACGCAAGAAAGAAAGAGTGCGATAAGTAGTTCGTTTAAAATCACTGTTTGATTTGGAAAGGAGTCTATTCTTAAGCCATTTTTTTAGCCCTGAATTCATTTCATTTTCTTTAATGAATTGCACTTCTTTTTTGTCGAGATCAATATAGCGAATACTACCATCGGTATTAATTTCAGTTAATGCCGAAGTAAGGTCTTCATCGATGTAATGGGTGTTGTCAGGAAGATCTAATTGCTCTTGAAGGGCTTTGTCATGACCGCCAATAACATAGAGGTCAGTCGCATCTTCATCAAAGAGTCCATGAAAAGTAGAGGCGCTTCCGTATTGCTGATAATCAGGAAGAATAGCAAAATCCATTTTCAACTCAGAGCTCAGAGGCAGAGAGCCGTATTCGATTTTATTCTCAGTCTGAGCTGAAACCCAAAAAGATAAAAAAAGAAATAAGATAAGGAGCGATCTATTCATTAAGGGAATTTACAACAGGATATAAGTATTAGTAATCATATTTTAGAGACCATGTAAAAATTACAGGTTTATAATATTATGCCGATAAGAAAAAGTGGCAATTATTTGGACTATACCTTTTCTTTTTTTCTTTTCCCTAACAGCACAAGTTGCTGATCCCTACGCTAATATTAAGAAAAATTGTATCGATTCAGTGGAATGGAAAAACAAAAGATGCTATTTTGTCGCTAATGAAGAGTTCGAACATCCCGATTGGGTTACGACCTATAATAATTTAGGCAATTCAATTTCAGATACACTTGGACTGGGGGCTTTTGTTATTTCAACAACGTTGCAATTTCCCATTGTTAAATTAAGTGAAGGGGAAATGAAAAGATTGTCAATTATCTCTTTATTGAAATCACAAGTCGAAAAAGAAAAACTGAATGAATGTCAAAAAGCTTCACTT
>CAYQEW010000257.1:0-1966 GCA_964416605.1 uncultured Bacteriovoracaceae bacterium
AGAAGGGAGTTGGGGGAACTTAAATCACCTGATTACACGGGGCTTGATGTTGAAAATAGAGTTTTATTATTTGAAAGTAGCGTGGAATTTTCGATACAAGATTCTCAGGAGTCCCAGTTTCAGGGTTGGGTTGTGATCAGTGATTTCCTTGCAAAATGGGAAGATGGGCAAGTTTTGATTGTGCCTCCTATTTTAGAAATGATTCAATGTTTTCATCAAACAGATTATTTTTTTTCTAAAACACATACGAGTCAAATACCTTTCATAGAGCCTTTAAATGGCGTTTTACAACTCATGCCACTGAGCAATACGCTTCCTCCTTACAAACGAACCAATTCATTTTATTTTAAAGAAGCAAGCATTCTGGTGGATCCCTCTCCCCAAAATGAAAATGAATTATTGGCGCTATTTACAACTCTGCAAGACGACTTATCGATTCATCACATTAAATATATTTTTCTCTCTCATCACCATCCAGATCATTGGGAATTTGCGAATAAAGTTGCTCAAAAATTTCATTCAACTCTTTTATTGTCAGAATATACTTGGCATAAAATTCAAGAAACAAATGCAGGATTTTTTAAGGATATATCTTTTGAGTTAGTGAGTGATCGACAAATATTAGGGCACTGGAAAAATAAAGCGATTATTGCCGCTCATTTGCCAGGTCATGCGATTGGCATGATGGGGCTTTATGTCGAAGATCGAAGCTGGTTTTTTGTGGCAGACTTAATTCAAGGTAAGGGCTCGGTTGTTATCAGTACCGAAAAGGGAAGTATGCAAGCCTATTATGACTCACTTGATTATGTGATCAATAAGAAGCCCAATTGTCTTTTTCCCAGTCATGGGATGGCAATTGGAGGAAGTCAGTTTCTTTATCGAATCAAAAAACATCGTTTACTTCGTGAAAAACAGATTGAGAATTTATATAATAAAAATAAAACAATTGATGAAATCGTGGAGATACTTTACGGTGATTATTCTGAACTTTTAAAAATTTTAGCGCATCGAAACATAGAAAGTCATTTAGAAAGAATTTTAGATAGGAGAAAAAAATGAATTTAAAAGACAGTATTTTTTCTAAGATTATTAGAGGAGAACTTCCTTGTTATAAAATTGATGAAGATGAACTCAGTATTTCTTTTTTAACTCTTCAAGCAATTCAGTTAGGACATAGTTTAGTTGTTCCTAAAATTGAAATTGATCATTGGTTTGATTTGCCAAAGGATTATCATTTAGCGGTGATGAATCATGCTCAAAAAATTGCTCCAGCGATCAAGCAAGCGACCGGAGCGACACGAATTGCAACGACCATGATTGGCCTAGAAGTGCATCATGCTCATTATCACTTATTGCCGATTTGGTCGATGGATGATTTACAGTTCTCAAAAGCGAAACAATATAGCATCGAAGAAAATGTAAAAATGTTAGAGAGGATTAAATCTTTTCTCTAACATTCTATTTTTAATTTTTAATGAAGGTATTGTTGATTAGAGTCGAGACAGAAAGTTTTTTTGTCTTTTCCTCTTTTTAGAAAACAGTTGCCCTTCTCTTTTTCTTCGAGAAGTTTTTCGTAGTAATCTGGAAAATCAGCGCTAATGGCCATGATAGATTTTCCTTGGTGTTCACCAAAATTTAAAACAACATTTTCTTCTTTGAGTAAGCCTGTGAGTGGACTCGTTGATCTAGCCATTATTCCCTCCTTGGAATGAGAACTAAGAAAACTATCCTTTGTTTTCTTAGTTTATTTTTACAGGCTTTATTTATTTTGTAAAATTTTGATCTAGTCGATCGATCAGGTATTGGGCAAAGGAAATCCCCGTTGCTTCGAGCATTTTAGGAAACATGGAAATAGGAGTCATGCCTGGTAGAGTATTGATCTCATTGAGAAAAAGACGACCATCGGAGGTCAGAAAAAAGTCAATGCGAGATAAGTCTTTAATCTTTAAAAATTGAAAAGCTCTCA
>CAYQEW010000258.1:0-1961 GCA_964416605.1 uncultured Bacteriovoracaceae bacterium
AAGGTATTTTGAATGTAATCGTTTATCTTTTGTGTTTGCTTTACTCGCCCCGACTCTAAGAGATCTAAATGGGCAGTTAAAACTTCAAGATGACTTTTGTCTGGCAACTCAATAGTGGCGTGTAGCAACCCGCGGCTTTCAAAAGGATTGGTTGAAAGATCCAAATTAGAGTGAGCAATAATAGGATATTTACTTAAAATAGCATTTCCATGATCGCCTTTTTTGTAAACGGCATTTTTTCCATAGGCAAAATGTTCCCACATGCCATCAGCTAAATATTCAAATTGAGTTTGAAGTGGATGTATATTTTCTTTTGCGCTGTCTATGTTAGAACCGCAAACCTCTTGCAAACAAAGAAGTTCCGCACCCGATTCTAAAATACCTTTTTTAATAAGGTCTAAAGTGTATTTACGTTTAGCGAGATTAAATCCTTTATGAATATTGTAGGAAAGAATTTTGATGTTAAAACTAGGCTGCATAAATTTTCCTCCTTTTAACCCGTAATCAAAACTTACAACCAGTACTTAAACAGGTAGAGAACTCTAGCGATACATAATTGCCAAAGTGGAATGTCCTTTACATTTTCTTGCGTGATGCATTTAGATTCAGATAGACATTTTTTTAAATCTTCAACAACCTTCTCTTTATTATCTTGCCTCAAAACTTCTATTTCTACCTCAAGATCAAGAAAAATAGATCGATGATTCATATTCGAACTCCCAATACTCACGTAATCGTCAATAACTAAGACTTTTCCATGAAAAAAACTGGGGAGGTATTCATAGATCTCAATTCCTATTTTTAGACTTAGCTTGTAAAAAAGGCTTGTGATCCAAGGCATAAAAAAAACATCCGACGTAGACGATCCACTTGTGAGTATTTTTACATCTACCCCTCTTTTTGAAGCAGCTTCAAAATATTTCTGAATTTTGTATTCTGGAAGTATGTAAGGACTCGCAATCCAAATTCTTTTAGTGGCATTTTGAATTCTTTGTTGCAACAATTTCTTCCATTCATTTCGCTTAAGCAAAGTGTCATTCAACAAAAGACCCTGTTCAGGAGTATTATGATCAAAACCCTTAAGAATTTTAGACCATCTATTTTTTATTCGAACTTTTTCACGACAGCGCTTAAAGGCTGCGATGAGTTTTTCTACAGCAGGCCCATCAATTGAGATGCCATAGTCTTTCCAAGTAAATCCTTCTTCGTTTTTTTTAATATGAGAATCGGTAATATTAACACTGCTAACGTAGGCAAGTTTAGAATCAAAAATAAACATTTTTCGATGGTTTCTACGATTCGCAAATTCAAAATTACTGATCAAATCTGTCCAAAAAATTGGGTGATAAATCTTGAGATCAAAATTGTTTGTGGTGCATAATTCTCGAAGCGTCTGAGTATCGCCATAGGCACCTGCCGCATCTACAGTGATTTTAACAATCACTCCTCGTTTTTGCGCTTCAATAAGTTTTGCAAAAAGAGTTTTACTTAACTCGCCCTCATCAAAAATATAAGATTCAATTAAAATTTCTTCTTTTGCACTATCAATAGATTTCAATACACTGGCAAGAAGCTCTTTAGTGTTTAAATAAACAACTTCATGCGAGCGCACAGCTAAGCCTTAATAACTTCTAAAAGCAGATCCATGTACTTTTCTACAGAAGAAATCTGAACTTTTTCAGATGGGGAATGTGGAAATTTAATAGTTGGTCCAAACGAAAAAAGATCCATCCCAGATTTTTTCTCAGAAAGCACGCCGCACTCTAATCCCGCATGTATCACTTCAATAATAGGTTCTTTAGAAAAAAGTTTAACGTACGTTTTTTTGAAAAGATCCAAAGTGGGAGACTTAAAGTTTGGAGTCCATCCTGGATATTTATTTTCCGTAATCACTTTGGCATCCATAGATTTAAAGGCTTCAACTACCTTATTAGAAGTTGCAACAACGTCTGCGGCAACAG
>CAYQEW010000259.1:0-1930 GCA_964416605.1 uncultured Bacteriovoracaceae bacterium
AAAATAAACTTGAAATTATTGGCGTTGGTGGATTTTCAACTATTGAAGAGATTTTTTCTTACTGGGCGCAAGGCGGAACAACCATCCAAATCTATTCTAGTTTCGTCTACAAGGGCCCGATGTTTCTCAAAGAAATAAAAAAATCTATTGATCTCAAATTACAAGAAACTGGGCTCAACTCTCTTTCTGAAGCTTTTATCAATCCCGAAATTTTTGCTACAAAAAAGAACTCAATTTCTTTAAAATAAAATCCAATATTTTTATTTTTCTGGCAAAATAAGGAGGATAAAAATACCTTAAGCCAAAATCTCTTTTACGTCTTAGAACTGCTCGTTTATGAGAAAATTCCAGGAAGCCAAAATGCCCGTGATAAGCGCCAATCCCACTGCTGCGAATTCCTCCAAAAGGAAGTTTATGATTGGCATAATGTAGAATAACATCATTAATACATACTCCTCCAGATTGTGACTTTGCTAATATTTCTTCTGCAAAATCTTTATCCTCTGAAAAGATATAGAGAGCTAGTGGATGTGGGTTCATTCCTATCAGTTCAGAAATTTCTGTTTTACACTGCCAAAAAAAGATAGGAAGAATCGGGCCAAAAATTTCTTCCTTCATGAGAAGAGAATTAGAAGGCACATTCAGTAGTATCGTTGGAGCAAGAAAATTTTCCCGATGCTCTCCTTCCCAAAAGAGCGTCGCTCCTTGCTGCAAAGCATTTTCTTTGAGGGCAATTAAGCGATTTTTATTTTTTTCGTTAATAATACTTGCCGACAATGAATAATCCGATTCTTTTAAATAAAGATAATCTAAATGAGCTTTAAGTTCCTTTAAAAATTTTTCTTTAATTTCATGAGAAACGACCAGGTAATCTGGAGCAATACAAGTTTGTCCAGAGTTAGTAAACTTCCCCCAAAGAATTTGAGGAATAATCTTCTTCACATCAATATGTGAATCCACAATCAGAGGAGACTTGCCCCCAAGTTCTAACGTGACTGAACTCAAATGCTCGCTAGCCGCTTTCATCACAAGCTTGCCAACCATCGTACTTCCCGTAAAGAAAATATGGTCAAAAGGAAGAGCAAGAAGCTCTTTTGCGACATCGACGTCTCCTTCAATAAAGGAAACATGGGTTGTTTCAAATGTAGCCTCAATAATTTTTTTTATAATTTTATTCACATGCGGAGTAAATTCCGATGGCTTTATAATCACCGTGTTTCCTGCCGCAACTGCTGAAATAAGAGGATAAAGAACCAAATTGAAAGGATAATTCCAAGGCCCCAAAATAAGACAAACCCCTTTTGCTTCATAACGTATATGACTACTTGTTCCCAAATACAAAAAAGGCGTTTTGACTTTTTGATGCTTCATCCACTTTGACAAATCTCTTATGACTAAATTGATTTCTGAAATAACAGGCATAATCTCTGTCAATTGAGCTTCAATTTTGGGTTTATTAAAATCTAATTTTAATGCACCAAGTATTTCATCTTGAGAATGGAGTATCGTATTTTTTAATTTTTTGAGAAGTTCTAAACGAAATTTTACAGAAGTATTTTTATATTTTAACAACTCATTTTTTTGGCGTTCAAAAACTTCTTCGAGAGAATGATTTATCAAAGGGCACCCTCTAGATTATACTGTTTACCTGCTTGTTTTAAAATCACCTGTAATTTTTTTTGCGCTAACGCTAAATTTTTTTCATCTAAAACATTGAGAGTCACTGTTTTATTCTCAACATTTATTTCTTTTATGGTAAATAATTTTTGAGCGCTTGGCGAATTGCCATAAGCTTCTTTTATGTGCCCAACACAAGCCTGGCAGACCATTCCAGAGACCTTATAACTTTTATCCATTGCAAAAGAATGAAACGCGAAAAAAAACATAGCCATAAAAATAACTTTCATACTGACTCCTTTAAACTTAAGTC
>CAYQEW010000260.1:0-432 GCA_964416605.1 uncultured Bacteriovoracaceae bacterium
AATATTAAACATTCCCTTATGGTTTCCAAGTTTAGTAGTCGAATTTAAATAACTTTATGATGAAAATTTTAGAGTTATTTATTCATGGTGTTTACTATCTTTTTGTCTTACTTAGGGCTTTTAAATAACCTGCGATCCTGACCTAAAGAAGCAGAAAAGTTTCTAGAGTTTATGTCAATGTTTTTAAAAAAAAGGCGTTACTAATGAAAAAACTTTTAAAATAGGGTTTTCAAGTGTCGGAATTGGATTTCTTATTGGCTCTAAGCTTATAGCTTCAGAAAGTAGAATAGGGGATCACTTAACTTTTCTTTGAAGCGCCCGAGTCCGGTTAAAAGAGTAATATCTAAAGATAAAGAAAAAGAGTTTTTTAAAGTAAGACCTGCGAATAATTTCGTCAATTCTAAAAAGGCAGTTGATGAAAAAATGTTATTT
>CAYQEW010000260.1:442-1928 GCA_964416605.1 uncultured Bacteriovoracaceae bacterium
AAATAGTTCCTAATTCTTTAGAAACTAAAAAAGTCACCTTCTTGGAGGACAAAAGACCTGTTCACACCCTTAGTGCGGACGGTTACCAAGGGGTATTAGGGCGCTACAACCTTATACTTTCGCAAGAAGAAGGCGGGTATAAAGTTTTAACGAAGTCAAAGTTCACATTTGCTTTTGCAACTAAGTAACCACATAAATTATAAAATATTGTTTAAAAAAATTTTGAGGTAAAAGATTGCCTTGCAAAATATAATTTAACGTGAGCTCGAAATAAGGAGACGCATTATTTATTTTGGTTGAGGGAAAAGGATAGAGGACCTAAAATCTCTTAAACTACCAACTTAAGGAGGTTTTATGGTCCCCTTAGAAGAGATTTTCTGCTTTATTGATGATTTTTGCAAGCAATTTGAGGAAAGAAGTGCTGTAAAACTTTTGCCTAACTCTAAACGCAAGCGCCGCCGGGCTTGTGGATTGTCTATCTCAGAGATTATGACCATTTTAGTATTATTTCAGTTAAGCCATTATCGCACTTTTAAAGATTTTTATAAGAGTTGCTTATCTCAATACTATAAAGGAGCCTTTCCAACCTTAGTAAGTTACAATCGTTTCCTTGAATTGATTCCTCTGGCTATTATGCCGCTGCTTCTCTTACTGGTACAAGTTCCTGCAGAAAAAACAGGGCGCTATTTTATTGATTCTACTAAATTACCGGTATGTGATAATTGGCGCATAGGACGCCATAAGGTTTTTGAAGGATTTGCAAAAAGAGGAAAGACCTCAACAGGATGGTTCTTTGGGTTCAAGCTTCATCTTGTCATCAATGATAAAGGGGAACTCATGCATTTCAAAATCACTACAGGAAGCACAGATGATCGCACTGTTGTTCAAACCCTCACACAAGGACTTAAAGGATGGCTCTTTGGCGATAAAGGGTATTTGAGTAAAAAACTTGCTCAAAAGCTTAAAGCTTCTGACATAGAACTTATCACAAGACTTAAGAGAAATATGAAAAAACAGTTCTTGGATCCCATCAGAAAATGGTGGCTCAATAAACGAGGTATGATAGAGTCTGTTATTGATCAACTCAAAGCAATCTTACACCTTCAACATACAAGACATCGCTCAGTTCAGAATTACTTTGCTAATGTTCTTTCAGCTCTTCTTGCTTATACTTTAAAACCTAAAAAACCAAGCATAACATTCGAAAAATCAATTACTAAAATGACACCCCTTATATCGAGTTGAGGTTAACTAAGTGAATCAAAAGTTTCTTGGAAAGAAGTTATAATCAAAGTTAGCTAAAAAAGTTAAAAACACTAGTACGGGCCTAGCATTCATTAAAGTTTTATTATTATATTGTGAGAATCTTTTCAGTACTTAAGAACAAAATGATGTATGTTTAAGAAAATAAGTTGACTTTTTAAAATAGAATAATTATTTTTCATCCATTGATGGTGAATATGATTCAAGAAAAACTAGACATAGT
>CAYQEW010000261.1:0-1927 GCA_964416605.1 uncultured Bacteriovoracaceae bacterium
CGTATTATGGGAGGCGGTGATTCTAAATTTCTTTTTTCTTTTTTTCTGGTAGTTCCGTTTATTTATCATGAAAAACTCTTTGAGTATCTGCTCTATTCAACTGTAATTATAGGTTTATTTACTTTCTTAACGAATATGGGTTCACAGTTTAATAAAATTTTACTGTATGCAAAATCTCAGCAGTATCATAAAATTAAAGAATGTTTTGGAACAAAATTTTCTTACGCACCAGTTATCCTGATTGCTTGGCTTTGGCTCGGTTTCAAAAACAATTTTTTTCTGTAAAAAATGCGGGCCAAACGATGGTTGAGTACATCCTTCTTTTGGCTGTGGTAGCGGTCTTGTTTGGGTCTGTTTTTCGCAGCAAGCTTTTCACGGCATATTTTGGCGAGCAGGGAAGTTTTGCGAAAGTGTATAAAAATAAATTGGAATACTCTTATCGCCATGGGCTTGATGGCAATATAACGACAACGATTAATCCAACGGATAAAAATCACGATACATATTTTAAAAATGGCGACACTCGTTTTTTTGGTCCCAAAGTAACTTATCCATGAAACAGTTAAAGGAAAAAGGACAATCGAGTATCGAATTTATTCTAACGTTTACTTTTACCTTAGGTATTTTTTTTATTTTTCTTAGTTTAACTTTTAATTTTGTTTCTGGTTATGTCGCGCATTATGCAACATTTTACGCCTCGCGAGTTTATCTGACCTATGATAATGCCCAAGAGCCCAATAGCAGTATTAATCAGGCTACCGTAAAGGCGAAGGAGTATTTTGAAAGTTTACCTTTGGAGGCATTTCAAATTCCAGGAAAAACCGATCATTTAAAATTTAATATTGCAGGAGCTGGCATTATTCCTGAATTTTATGGAGCTTATTTTGAATTTTCGAGACCTCTTTCTATTTATAAAATACTCACGGGAACAAGCAAGGTTAATTTTATGAGTGAGTCTTATTTGGGAAAAGAACCTACGCGCGAAGAGTGTAAAAGGCAGATATGTAAAGCCATGGGAACTAGTTGTGAAGGAGGAGCACCATCGGATTTCGAGGTGACTTTGTTTGACAATGGTTGTTAAAAATATCAAGAGCCAAAAAGGCCAAGCGGTTTTTGAATTTATTTTTTTCTTGCCGATAATTCTTATTTTGTACGCTATTGTTGTGACGCTTGGAAGTTCGATAAACGGCTCTATTAATCAGCAAAAAGCGGCACGGGGCTATTTCTATGCTCGAGTAAAAAATAATTCTACGGTGCCCAAATTTGAAGATACCGACTCATCTTGGACACGTTTTGGAATGACTTGGATTGGGTGGAAGGAAAAATTTAAATCGGGAGGTGATTCTCCTTTAGCTCCTTGCTATAAGCTTCAAATTCCCTTTGATGGAGCGGATCCAGGGGATTGCGGAACTTGGAATGATACAAAACCTAAATTTGTGCGCGTTCAAACTGTCTATGGAATTTGCGGTACCACCTATGAAAAAGTAAATGGTTCCTTTATTCGGTCTCCCAATAACTCAGATGTAGATGCTTGTACAATAAAATAGTTTAAATTATCTACGTTAAAATGAATTTGCAGTTAAAAGTGTAAAGTTTTTTGTCAATCCTTACGATAAGAGTGTGTACAGAATTTATTGTCTTAAGGAGACACTATGTTGCAATGGAACACACTTAAAGATTTACATGTCACTAAAAAACTAGAAGAAATTTTAGGAAAATGGTTTGGCATTGATATTATTTATAGCAATGAGCATGGACGTATCATTAGCGATATTATGGGAAAAGATAAACCTTATCGCAGTCAGTTTTTTAAAGTGCAAATGCAAATGCCTTATAGCCATGAACTTATCTCTGGTGAAGCAGAAAAATTAGAAGACGCTTTTAAAGGCGATAAAGCTCAAGCTAAAATATTTGAAAGTGTTTTTCC
>CAYQEW010000262.1:0-1908 GCA_964416605.1 uncultured Bacteriovoracaceae bacterium
TCAAGATCGAATGAAAGAAATTTATGAACAGAAAGGTTATCCTCAAGATTGGATAGATAAGCGATTACGGGGAATTGCGGTAAGACAGAATTTGACTGATGAGTGGAAAGAGCGAGGACTTGATTCGGCAACGGACTTTGCTATTTTGACGGCTGAAATTTCTAAAGCAACTTTTGGGATGACTCCCGCTGAATATAAAAATTTTAAGGGTCTTTCAACGAAAAATGAAAATCTTCGTGATCACATGACTGATTTGGAACTCATTTTCACAATGCTCGGAGAAAAAGTTACAACTGAAATATCAAAAAAAGAAAAACCAGAAAGTTTTGAAAAAAGTAAAAAAGTTGCCAAGCGTGGTGGCAAGGTTGCTGGTAAGGCCCGTAAAGATACGGAAAAAGAGTTAGGGAGAAGTATTAGTAGTCGCAAAAATTATCTTCAAATCGAAGATAATAGCAAAAAGAAGAAATGAAGTGGTTTCTTCGAGTCCTCTATGTGTTGTTGGTTGGCTTTTATTTTTATGCACTCATAGACCATTTTGCCTATTTAAAATTTACACCATGGATTCTTTTTAAATGGTTTTTTGTGTCATCGCTCTGGAACTGTGGTGTTTTATTTATTTCGTTTGATTTTATAAAAAAAAGAAAAATACTAGTTTTTTTACTTTTTATTCCAACACTAATCACTTCGCCACTCTTGCTCCCTATGAAGTATGATATTTTCCATTGGGGATGCTTGGGGGGTATGCTCATAATCCTTATTAAATACTTAACTGGAGAAATTATGAAAGTATGACCACCAGCACTCAAAGGAGAAGCAAAAGACGAAGCATACAAGCTCATCGATAAATATTTGAGAAAACTTCCTAAAAACTCCAATGGTTCAATTAATGAATTAGCCTCAGGATTTGATGACAATGATGTTGATGCATTAAGACATGCATATGTGAGCAGAGTTTTTACTCAAGAATATGGTGAAACCGCTGCAGATACTTTTGGTAGAGCGAATGAATTTTTTCCTTTTGGCGGTGCTTCATCTTCTCATTCTACGAACTCTACTAATATGGATTTGTGGAACAACGCAATTGGTAGGAAGTACGGCAAAAAATCTAAAACAAGAAAAGAGCTTTTTAAAAATTTAATGAAAGCCTTGAAGAATGGAGAGCTCATGATCGATCCTGAAAGGGATGCGAGAAAATATACAGGAGCCGGAGAAGTAAAAGAGATGACAGCTGGCATGGTCATTGTTCTTGATGAAAGTAAAAAAGGAAAGAATCGTATTTTTTACGATTTCCTCTTAAAAAAAGTCATGAATAAAGCAGAGTTTGTTGTCTCCATCAAAAATGGGGATTACCCCAATTATGAACTAAGAGTTATTAGAGGGGATGAAATTCCAACTTCGAAAAAAGATGAGGTGACGACAGACAATTTAGGATGATCATTTCATTTTTACATACTCCCACTAAATTCATTAACTTTTACCCTCAATTTTTATATACACAAGCATGCAGAAATTTATTACCCTTCTTCTTATTTTTAGTTTTCTTTCTTTACCCGCTCAAGAGCTCGTCAATTTTAAAAATGATATCAAATCTTGTAATCTCTATTTTGCAACAACCAAACTGCCGACCTCGCATGCCTTTTATTTATCCAATAAAAACCCCGAAGAATTTGAAAGTTCTGTCCAAAAAATAATTGCCGAAAAAGGAATCTCTTATCTGGAAGAGGGCACTTTCTATATGACAGGTGTCCCTATGGGAAAAACTGGAAAAAACTGGGTAAACGATTACAATAAAATCCTGGAAAGAAATGGAGTGAATCTCAAAAAAGCAATGATTCGCCAGATTACAATTCCTCGCTCTATGATTGAGAAAATTCATACAAATATCATTGTAAAAATGATGGATCGTAT
>CAYQEW010000263.1:0-1906 GCA_964416605.1 uncultured Bacteriovoracaceae bacterium
TAATAAGATAAACAAAAGAAAAAAAGAAGATCTTGAGAAGATTGAACAATTCGCTAAAGAAAGCATCTCTCAATTTTCTCAGCTCAACGATAACCCAACAAAAGAACAAATAATTGTCGCAAAATATTTAAATGATTCAATGATTAAGTTCAGCATTCAATTCGCTCGCAAAATGTGTGGAGAAAGTAATTCTGCTGATTGCTATATAAAGGGTGCTATTGAATATGCCTTAGGAGAATTAGCAAACGATGAACATCCTGAAGACTTTAGAAAATACACAAAGGAAATGATTTTAAAAATATTAGAAGATGAACAAATATCATCTGAAGACCGAGATAAGATAAAAAAATATTTTGATGACTCTATGCTCGAATCCGTTATGAAGTTTGTTGTGTCTCAATGTGGTGAAGATTGGGCTCAAGATCCTTATGAGTGCTACCTAAAAGGAGTAATCATTTATGCCAATGATCAAGTAAATCCAAATGAGTATTTTGAAAAATTTAAAAACTATACAAAAGAGATGATTTCTAAAATATTAGAAGATGAACAAATATCATCTGAAGACCGAGATAAGATAAAAAAATATTTTGATGACTCTATGCTCGAATCCGTTATGAAGTTTGTTGTGTCTCAATGTGGTGAAGATTGGGCTCAAGATCCTTATGAGTGCTACCTAAAAGGAGCAATCGTTTATGCTAATGATCAAATAAGCTCTCATGATGACTTTCGTTCATTCACAAAGCAAAGTATTGATAAAATAATTAATGATGAACGATGGTCGGAAGAAGATCGAAAAATGATACTACAATCATTCAATGACTCTATGATTGAGTCCGTTATGAAATTTGTTTTAAATTCTTTTGGCGAAGATTGGCGAAACGCTCCTATCGATTACTACGCCAAAGGAGCTTATGAATATAGTCTACGCAACAATGGGAGCAACAATGAAGATTTTTATGGGCGCACCAAAGACAATATTTATTTAATTATAGAGGATCAGCAATTTGATGAAAAAAATCGTGAAGAAATCAAAAAAAATTTTAACAGCGAAATGATTTCCTTCACTCAAGAATCAATTGTGCGCCAATATGGCGAACGTTGGCAAAATGCTTCTTATCAAAATTATTATGAACTTGCTTTAGCATTTGTGACTCCTTCTTCTCTTGATCCTAAGGTTCAAGAAATCTATAACTATTTTGAAAAATATTATGATGAATTTGCTATGCAAAAACCTGCTTTCGAGCCTTATTTTTCGAATCAAGAGTATTATGACAAATACATTATCAGTGCTTCCAAAAAAGATGTCTTAACAAAAATTGCAGAGGAATACGTTGCCGGAACTATTTTTGTTAATGGCCTAGATAGCGAAGAAGAGTACGGTAAATATAAATACGTTCTTTATAAAATAGTGACCTCCCAAGGAGGAAATTGGTAAGAAAATTTTACATAGTATTCTATTAATTTAGATTGAAACTGGTTATTCTCTCCTCTCATGTTTACAGGAGAAAGAGAATGAACCGCAATTTAAAAATCATTACTTTAGGTATGTCCCTTTTATTTTTTCATTCGATATTCGCTTTCCATGCTGGTGATCTTGTATCTTACAATAGTCCAAGCGAAGGAATCACTGTCGGTATTATTGAGCAAATATTTCCAACCGGCCAAGTCATCGTTCGACAAGCTCTTCATGGTTCTCGCAAAGGATCGAAAATTTCAGATGGCTATGGCAACAGCCTTTTTGGATTTGATATAACAGATGTCAAAAACTTAGAGTCTTTTTCTGTAATAGAAAAAGAACAAATCAAATTTCGCACCCACACGAAAGGAGGAGGACATTCAAAATCAGGATATGTCCTTGCAAGCTACACTAAAATCCTTTTAGTCACTGATTCTGCCCAATGCGTTC
>CAYQEW010000264.1:0-1904 GCA_964416605.1 uncultured Bacteriovoracaceae bacterium
GTTGGGAGGATTTACTTTAAGGTTAATTTTACTGGGATAAACATAGGAAAGT
Source organism: uncultured Bacteriovoracaceae bacterium (assembly GCA_964416605.1). Lineage (GTDB taxonomy): Bacteria > Bdellovibrionota > Bacteriovoracia > Bacteriovoracales > Bacteriovoracaceae > CAYQEW01. Next base: position 53 of record CAYQEW010000264.1, read on the forward strand.
GTTCCTTCTGATTTTTTATCCTTTCCCGTAATGGAACTTTTGAAAACTTGGGTAAAGCCCAATTGAAAGGAGCTTGGCAAAAACTCAGCTCTCGCAGAGAACTGAGTGAAGAAAAAAATAAAGAGTAAATATTTCATTTTATTGTAATTGAATGGACACTGCTTTGGAAACGCCAGGCTCTTGCATGGTTACTCCGTAAAGCGTGTCATTCATCTCCATTGTTTTTTTGTTGTGAGTAATCAGAATAAATTGAGAATCAAGACTCATCTCTCTTAAAAGAGCATTGAATCTTCCTACGTTTGCATCATCGAGAGGAGCATCTACCTCATCGAGAAGACAAAATGGTGATGGCTTCACAAGGAAAATAGAAAAGATCAAACTCACTGCAGTCATTGCTTTTTCACCACCCGACATGAGGTTAATATTTTGCATTTTTTTACCAGGAGGTTGTGCAATAATATCGATACCACATTCTGGGTCATTTAAATCTCCCACAATTTTTAACTCAGCACTCCCACCGCCAAAAATAATTGGAAAGACTTTAGAAAAACGCTCGTTCACATCATTAAAAGCCTCTTCAAAGCGCGACTTAGATTTTTCATCAATCTGATTAATTGCAAGGAGTAAATCAGCTAAGGACTTTTGTATTTCTGCCTGCTGCTCAACTAAAAAATTATGACGTTTTTCTTGACGCTCATAATCTTCAATCGCTTGCCAATTTATTTCTCCAAGCTGATTGAGCTCTGCTTGATAACGTCTTCTTTTTTCCTTGGACTCATTAATTTGCCCAGGAAATTTTTTCACAAATTCATAATCATTCGTCTCTATCACGAAACTATTTTCTTCTTTTCCAAGTTGAATAAAAGAAGAAATATCTTTAAGGCCCCCCACTGATTCGACTTGTAAAAAGCTCATCAGGCATTGTCTTAAATTAACTTGATATTTTTCAAAAGCGTTGCGCACCGTAAACTCTTCTTCTTCAATAATTCTTTCTTTTTGAGAAGCTAGTTTAACCTCTTCTTTTTCTAATCCATTAATACTTGCAACCATTTTTTGAAGATCGTTTTCTCGTCCTCGCATTTGGTCTCCAAGCATTGAGTAGGAATCTTTGATTTGCGAATACTCTTCTTCAAAAATCTTAGCTTCTTGTCTAAAGCTTGCTAAATCCTTTGCGATCTCATCCTGCTGATCTAAAAGTTCCGCTAGTTCTAGCTGATAGTTTTCGATCAAGCTTTTATTTTTTTCTAGCTTATCTACATTGCGTGATTTTTCCATTTCTTGGTCAGCAATTTGCGATTGATACATCTTTCTTTGCTCGTCGTAACTATCAAAAATAATTTTTAATTCTTGATACTTATCTCTAGCTGCTTGAAATTCTTCCTCGCTCTTTTTTAGGGCATTTTCAAGATCAAGATTGGTTTGCATGAAATGAGTTATTTTATCAACGATTTCATTTTTTTTAAGTTGAAGTTTTTCCTCATCCTCTAAGACTTTAAGCTTTTCAGTCGATAGATTATTTTTATGTTCTAACAATCTATTTATTTTGGACTGATTGTCTGAAGAAAAATGAGTTTTTGCTTCCACCGATGATTTCAAATGAATATACTCAGAATTTATTTGCGTAAAATGCTCACGCGCATTTATAAAATCGTCTTGGATTTGAGCTTCCGTTTTTTTAATCGCTTCAAGTTCAGTCAAGGTTTTTTCATAAAGATCACTCAATACACCCAACTCATTTCTTTTTTGAGTAAGATCTTTTTGAATCTCGAGAAGTGAAACTGATCCACTGTCTTTAATTTGATGGGCGTAGGTTTTTATGCCCTGTGAAAAACTTACTTGATGGGTTCCTGAC
>CAYQEW010000265.1:0-1897 GCA_964416605.1 uncultured Bacteriovoracaceae bacterium
ATTTTCGTATCCACAAGGAAAAGAAAAGCGATGCAATCAGTATTAATCAATTCAACTCCTATTTAAGTAGCTACAAAAGCTCCCTTGAAGAAAGTGATCCCTTGCATTCTTTCATGAGCGCTTATTTCAAAGAAATTGCTCTTATTTACTTGATCAAGATAAGAATTCTCTTACTGGCAACTGAAAATAAAAACATCAATATTTCTTATAACGAAATACAAAACCCCAACTCTTTTTTTTCAAAACTATTTTTAAAAGGGAGTTCTTCTGAATTAAAGGTATCTTGCTTTGAATCATCTCAATACACGTGGTATCGACCTCAAGCTGAAATTGCCCAAAATATTTTTAATGAGAAAGAGGTTGTTCAAATTAATCTGTTACTTTCCCTGCTTAAGGAAAACAGTTATACCTTTACCCATCACTCCCATACTCTTTCTCATAAGTACTGGGGACTTTTTATTAATAGCCTTATGATCAATTTCCCCAAATGGGATGAAGTATCCACTTCAATTAAACAATCCCATGATCAGGAAATTGTCTCAACTCTTTTTAAAGGAGATCAAACAAATAGTTTATTTGAAGCTTTTCATCAAGCTCAACACTACAACTCTTATCAAGAGTGGAATGAACTGATTTGCGCAGACTTTCATTTTACGCAAAAAACACTCAAAAGTTTCGAAATCATTCAAGAGCTTATGTCTATTGCTGACAATCTCATTCTTGGAAAAAAAGATACACCTTCATCAATAAAGCATCTGATTGAAACCAATAAGAAACATTTTCAAAACAAAATCAGACTTGCAGATCAAGCTGATCCATTCATCAATCTTCTGGGAAGCAAGCAACTCTACAATCGAATTTTTTATCATGATAGCCTGATTGAACCTAGTTCATCTCATCATTTAAGTAAAAAGATTGAAGAATCTTGTGAATCACTTCTTCCATCTGGCTATCTTTATATTTCAACGAACCATAATATTTTACAGAAATCATATTCGGCTCTTTGGAATAAGATATCACTAAAAAACCGTTTAGTGGCCCTTTATGATTTCTCATCATTAAAAGGGAAAGGTGAAATACCTCAATTTATCTTTATTCTAAAAAATGATCATAAGACCCAAGAACAATATTCTTATAATAAATTTAAAATCACGGGCAATTTAAAATCATTTTTTTCTTTTTCGACGGTCCTTGATGAAATGCAAATATTCTTTGAAAAAACCTTTGAGAAAAGAAGTCTTTTTTACTCTAACGAATCCAACGACTATGTAGAATTTAACTACCATCAAGCCATTATTGCGCCTAATAAAATTACGGTGCAATATCTCACACCTGGAGAAAATATTTTTGCTTTGCCAGACTTTAATAAAAAGATAGTCAAAAATTCAATTTCCCTAGATTCACTGTTTAAAATAAAATCTTTTTACTCTAATTCTTCTCAAGATGAGCTAAAAGCACCTTATTATTTAGGACTAGAGATCCTTAATAAAAAGATAATTTCAATGAAAATTCATTGTATGAATGATTTTCCTGAATTCAGAGAAAGCAATTCTCATCTCAACATGATTTATTTCGAATTATTTCCAAGAGTAAATGATATAAACACTTATGTACTCAACCATTTCTTTAATTCAACTATTGGTAAAGATTTACTTGCTCTTACAATTCATTGCTCAAAAACAATTCTAAGCATGCTTAAGCTTGTTCTTGTTCCTCATGCTTGTTTAGAAGTTAGTAAGCAAAATCAGTTCAAATCTATTTTTGAAAAATACCAACATCAAGACAACAATACTATTTACCGATTATTTCAAGAAACTTATGAATCTAACCTTTCTCGAGCACAAAGACTTCAATTTCTCATAAGCTTTAAAGACTTTATTGAAAATCGCAATGCAAA
>CAYQEW010000266.1:0-1893 GCA_964416605.1 uncultured Bacteriovoracaceae bacterium
ATTTTTGAAGATACCTTGCTTGAAAAATTTTCTGGTTATCATTTTTTTAAAGTTCTTCTAAGTCAGTATGCAAAAGAAAATCGTCTAATTCTAGGAAGTGCCTGGGAGAAAGATCTCTCTCTTCTTGCTTCCGATTTAAAGGACAAACTTATTATTATTGTCCCCCATGATTTAAAGACTTCTTTTGGACAAAATGAAAATTACTATTATTTAAATAATCAAATGAGTGATAACGATTGGCAGAATTTTTTAGTTCTTTTTAAAAAAAATCCACGTCCAATTATTTTGAATATTTCGGGCATTTTATGCGAACTGTACTCGCTTTGTTCCCATGCCTATGTTGGAGGAGGATTTGGTAAATCCGTTCATTCTCTGTTCGAGCCATTTTTTTTCAGGATGCCATGTTTATTGTGGACCTCATGTGGAAAGGTCAACGGAATATGATTTTATTTTACAAAATAATCCGAATAACAAGCTTATTGTTTCTGAACTTTCCTTAAAAACACTTAAGCAAGAAGTAAGTCAAGCAAACTTACCTTTGATTGATTGGGAAGAAGAATATAAAAATTTTAAAAGTCTTTGCAGATAATTGGCTTTAGATTTATGATGGATATATGAGTCGTGAAAAAGGGCAAACGTCTTTTGAATATATCTTTATGCTTGCAGTTGTGACAATTATTGCTGTAAGTGCGATGACTAAAATCAAAGATTATCTCATTAATAATCCAAACGGAGTTTTTAACTCTTATTTAAGTGGCTATCAACGTATTTTAAATAATAATTCGGGCTCAATGCAGGGTATGTATAAACGCTTTTCTGTCAGGAAGTAATTTTCAAAAAAACAAAATATTTCAACTTAAATCTATTTAGATCATTATTTTGTGATAAATTAGCTAATTCTTTTTTTAACCATTAGGTTACAAAAGGAGAATTATGTTTATTTTTTTATTTTTTGCTTTCATGAATGCTCCCATGATCTACGCCCAATTTGAAGAGAGTGTTCCAGAGCTTAGAGCCATCGATTGTGCGGTTACAAGCGATTGTCCGAATCCCTCAATTGGCAATGAAGAAAACTCTCAGATGGCTTCTTCTCAGCTTTTCCCAGAGGAAAAAAACAAGGACATGCAGCAATTTTTTTCGGTAGGGTATTCAACGAATAGGCAGGTTCAAATTTATTTGGGGAATTTGATCCAACAAAAATGGAAATATGGAATTACTGCAAGTTATCTAACATCCTCTTTAAAAGCAAGTACGCTTGGTTTGGAAGGACTGATTAAAGCGGAGCATGATATTCTTTATCCCGATGGCAGAAATATTCATTTTTCCAGTTTTGCTGTGGGAATATTTGGCGGAACTCAGTTCGAGTTAACAAAGTCTTTAAAACTATCTTGGTTAATGGAATTAAATTATCAAAAAACGAAGGCCAGATATGATGAAAATATTATTTATTCGGGAATTTTTTCTGGCGAAAAGACTTATGGGCAAGTATTATCCTTAGCAAGTTCACTTGATTTAAGTTACTTTTTCTCCAATCATTTTGCACTTAATTTAGGACTCAAGATACAAAAAAATCAAATATTTACTTTAAGTAAAGGGCATAGCCTTACTCTTGAAAATCCTAGTCAGGAGAATCTCAGTCTTCAATATGACCACTTTATGAAAAAAATTTTACTGGGGATATCTTTAGGAGTGTCATTTTTTTTGGTAATCATGAGCTAGATATATTTCTAAAATCTTTCCCTCCTATCATTTCTGCACTATTATAGGGGAAATTTATAGGAGGGGACATGAAACCAGTATATATCGTTGAAGGAGTACGAACTCCACAAGTTAAATCAGGCGCAGATCTAAAAGAAGTTGTTGCTCCTTATTTGGGTCATTATCTTATTAAAA
>CAYQEW010000267.1:0-1879 GCA_964416605.1 uncultured Bacteriovoracaceae bacterium
TAAGCGCAGGGCTTTTCGTCTTGATGATTTTTTGAATGAGGCGCTCTGGAATCAAAAGAGGGTAGGACGTTTGTAAATCAATTTGGCTTTGAATCTCAGGAGCATTCGCCAATTTTTCAAAAAGTACTTGGCAGGAGCGAGTCGCACTTTGTAAATCGGAGGTCCAACTCATTTTTTTTGATACCTCTTAAAGGCAATAAAGGCGCATAGACGAATAAGTAAAGCACCGCTTAAGGAAATTCCTAAAAAATGATAAAAAACAAGACTTGTTGCCATGCTGCCAGAGTGGTTTAAAACATAAAAGATCCAGCCTAAAAGCAGAATATGCAAAATAAAAATGGTAATAAATTGAGGGATACTAAAGCCTAAGCTTAAAATTTTATTTTTCATGCTCATTTCCTAATTTAATCTCGGTGATTTTGGCAATATTAAAATATTTAGGACTCGATTCAATAAGGCATTTGGCATACAAATGCGCTCCCATTGTGTTGGGTAAAATCGCAATCGCCTCAATGGCGCGCCATTTCTTTTTATGCTTGCCACCATTATACATAATCTCGACTTGTATTTTCTGGGCAATTGATTTTTTCAAAATATCGACGATGTTTTTTTTGCCCAAGGGTATGTCGAGTTTTAATTCACTCATATTGCCTAAGCTTGAAAGTTGCACACGCTTACTGAGAGGCAATTTTTCATCTTCTAGTTCTAAACATTTAGCATAAACAACCAGCGAGATATAAGCATCGTCCAGCGCGTGATGATGATGAAAGGTAAAATTAAAATAATCGGAAAGAGTTTTGAGTTTAAAATTATCGGGTTTTATTTTTTTATTTTTAAAGAGGGTGCGACTAATCAGAATAGAATCCACGACATTATTTTCGGGAACCTTTTTGCCAATACGGCTTAGCTCTTTAATGAGAAAACCGATATCGTAGATGGCATTGTGCGCCAGTAAAGTACAGTCTTGAATGAAAGAAAGAATATGGTGTGCGCAGTCCAGAAAAAGAGGAGCTTCTTGCACCATGGCATTATCAATGCCATGAATGGCAATAGAATGCTCTAAAATTTCGTCTTGAGGCTTGATGAGAAGTTGTAAATGAGAAACGATGCCTTCTTTGTCTAATTTGACTGCGGCAAACTCAATAATTTCGTGTTGGGTGGGAGATAGCCCAGTCGTCTCGACATCAATCGCACAAATACCCAAGGGAAAAGTTTTGTGCAAAAGGGCAATGTCTGCTTGATTTAAGCTTTGCGTTAAGATGCTTCTTGTAAACATTAAACCTCAATACATCAAACTTAAACAAAAAGCTAGGTATATTGGAGGGATGGGCGAGCTTTAGTTTTTTTACTGCCCACTTTTTCCAGTTTACTTTTGCCTGTGTACTGTTTTTGTTTGATGTTTACGTGTTGTGAAAATGTGTGCAGTGTCTAAGTAAACTGAAACGATAGCAAAAACAGCAGACAGGATCAAAGCTCACTTATACAAATTATGGAAAAATACCTAAATTCCCCTCAACTTGGTATTATGGCAAGCGGGACACCGTTTACAGGCAAACAGTATAGTGCCTTCGATAAGTCTATCTTAAGCTTTGAAATTGACATTAACCCACCTTGAGTTTATTTTTGGGGCATACATTTTTAAAGGATAGATTATATGTCAAAGAAATTTGATGTCGTGGTTATTGGCGCGGGGCCCGGCGGCTATGTTGCAGCGATTAGAGCCTCGCAACTTGGCAAAAAAGTGGCTATTATTGAAAGAGAAAAATTGGGCGGAGTGTGCCTCAATAAAGGCTGCATACCAACTAAAGCGGTTTTAAAATCAGCTCATAGGTGTGTGTCCCATACATCATGTGGCGCACCGCAATCGCATCATCATTGA
>CAYQEW010000268.1:0-1873 GCA_964416605.1 uncultured Bacteriovoracaceae bacterium
TGTATTAATTGAGGCAGTTTTTCTAAGTTTGATTTTAGATGAAAGAGTATTGCATTAAGTTGTGCATCAAAATTATAGAGCTCGTCATTTCTTTGATTCAGAAGGGGGGTCATGAGATTTAATAGCAGTCTATTTTGACTTAAAACTTTTATCCAGGGATCAAAGCGTTCATCAAATTCCCAATTAAAAACCACCTGTAGTTCATCCGGTGTTAGAACTCCTTTGGATTTTATTACTAGATCTTTGTAAGTCAAAACTTCATTTAACGCATTAGTATCGGGAACTGTAAAAGTACTCATGTTTGGGTTGGAAGGATCTGATTGAGCTCCCATTTTTAGCAATAAATCTCTTTCTATATCCTTCAAACGTTCTTTCTCTTGAGTCAGATAGTTTATTTCTGCTGCTTTTTGGAGTAAAAAATGCTGTGCAAGTAATAAGTTGAGAAAGACATTCAGATTTCTTAAATATTTATCCGTATTATCTTTTCCCAATTGTGTGTATAAAAGGGCTAAAAACTTATTTTCAGGATTATTTAAATCATAAGATCTAAAACGATCCCTTTCTTGGGCATATTTTAATTGTAGTTCTATGGGAATTTCTGGAGCTAATGGTGCTCGAGGAACATCCATACCATTCAAATGCAGAGCAATGGTCAAGAGGAATAGTAAAACGCGTTTCATTTCTATTTCCTTTTTTATAAATTCTTGAGTTTAAAAACAAATTACGTTAAAACTCAGATCAAACGTAAGAATTTTAAAAAAGAGAACTATGAAGTTTCTTATCTTATTAAGTGTGTTATTTACATCTTTGGTCGGTGCTCAAGATACATCAATTCCCACTTTTGATGATCCGACGTTGGGAAAAACCCATTTTATTGTTGGGTTACCACCAGAACAGATGGCAAAAAAAGATATTTCTTGTGTTCAAACTAATGTTCACGGGTTATTAGAATGTGCCGATGGTACATTTAAACGTGCATTATTTTCTCCCGAAGATGATGTTCAAAAAACATTACTCGCTTTAATAGCACAAGAAAAAGATTATATATTGGTCGCGGTATTTTCATTTACTGACGGCGCAATTGCACAAGCATTAATCGATGCAAAAAAACGCGGTGTAAGCGTCGAAGTAATTACCGACATTTCTTGTACGCGGGATAAGTTTACTAAAATTGAATTTTTAAAGGATAATGGGATTAAGGTGTATATTTATAATCCGAAAAATGTCTCGATTTTAAATGATATTATGCATCATAAATTTGTGTTATTTGGCAAAAATATCCACAATAAACAATTATTGTGGACCGGATCTTTTAATTTCACCAAGTCAGCAAACGTAAACAATCAAGAAAATATTTTGATTCTTGATGAGTTATCTTTGATTGAACGATATCGAAAACAGTTTGCGCTTTTGAAAGAGAAAATTATTCAAAAAGAACCGCAGAAACTAGCGGGAAAGAAAAAACGCTTCATTACTACAATTCCTTCCTAGCTCGAGCACCATGCTATTCGTCTTTCGATAAAAAAGCAAGAAGTATTTTTTACTTAGTTGTGCCAAACAGGTCAATAAGTCCTTTAAAATCGGCAGGAACTTCTTTTTGAAAATTAAAAGTGGTTCCTTGGAAGTTAAAAGACAATGAAGTTGCATGTAATGCATGACGTTTAATTATTTTTGATGGAGTTCCATACAGATAATCTCCAACTAATGGGTGACCGATTGCGGCGCAATGAACACGAATTTGATGAGTTCTGCCTGTTTGCGGATGAAGTTCGAGTAACGAATGATCTTTGTAATATTCGCGTACGGTATAATGAGTAAGTGCATTGCGCGTCATACTTTGATTGCGAATGCGATAGGGAGTTGTTAATGAGCG
>CAYQEW010000269.1:0-1865 GCA_964416605.1 uncultured Bacteriovoracaceae bacterium
ATATCCCGCTGACTTGAACCATCATTTAAAACAATAAAACAAAAATCTTTTGCTTTGCGAATGCTTCGAATCCAGCCCTTAACCACAATATCTGAAATCTCATTTGAACTTGCTAATAATTCTTTAATCATCAATCTTTTCACTTAAAACTCCCATTTTCTATAAGCAAATTAATTTTTTCATTTGATAATCTCGGGCCGATCTGAGAAACAACTTCGCTTGCAAGAACAACCCCCATCTCTGCACATTTTTCAAGAGAAAAGTTTTGGCATAAGCCAAAAAGAAAAGCTCCTGCAAAAGCATCTCCCGCCCCATTCGTATCAATAGCTGTTACTTTTCTCGCACTCACTCTAAAGCTTGTATGTTTATCGCCACTCAAAGCGCCCTGATCACCTAAAGTAATGGCATACGCTCCGACCATTTTTTTTAAGCTTTCCTCTACCAAATGAGTATTTTGAGCATTGGTTAATTCTTTTGCTTCAGATAAATTGCAAAAAACAAAATCAATTCCAAGTGATATTATTTTTTCAACTCGCTCTTTAAAAACTTGCACAATAAAAGGATCTGATAAGCTAAAGCTAATCTTTACGCCATTTTCACGCGCAAAAGGAATAATTTTCAAGCAAGCTTCGTAGGCACTTTCTTGAGCAAGTAAATATCCCTCAACATAAAGCCACTCACTCTGAGCAAGAGCTTCCCAGTCAATTAAAGCTTCATTAAAAAGCAATGTTGCTCCTAGAAAAGTGTTCATCGTTCGATCAGCATCTGGTGTCACCATCACCATACATTTACCTGTATGGCCTTGAATCGCGTGATAATTATTTGGCACACTCACGCCATGAGAAGTTAAATCCTTACTATAGAATTCTCCAAAATAATCACTTGCGACTTGATAAGAATAAAAATTTTTTAAACCGAGCTGCTGAGAGCCAATGATTGTATTGGCGGCAGATCCTCCGCAACTAAGAGTGGGAGATAACTGATTCACCTCATCCATAAGATAATTTTGTCTTTCCTCATCGACTAAAGTCATCACTCCTTTTTCAATAGAGTGCTTTTCAAGAAAAGGCTGATCCACATTAAAAACAATGTCTACTAGCGCATTTCCTATCCCATAAATATGATATCGTTTCATTTTTAATACCTCACCAAATTTTTATCACAAATTTTTTTTATTGTCTTTGAGATAAACATCAAACCGATGCCCTTTTCCGTGAAAAACTAAACTTGGTCCCTTTATCAACTCATCGGATTTTAAACTACGTTTTATGACAAGCCTTCCTATCGTTTGTTCGAAGAGCTTCTGAGCAATAAGAAATTGATCTTCATCAGATCCTAAAAAATCTCTCATCCATTCAATATTTTTTTTTGATTTCGTTTTTTCATTAACATGGGAAAACATGGGATCAAAATAGACGCAATCAAAAGAACTTATATCCTGCAACTCCGAGGAACAGCCCCAAAAATACTTAAAATCAAAAAGAGATGACCTAAAAAGTTCTACTTTCATGACAATAAATTGTAAAAAATGGCGTTCATAACAAACTATGTCACAGCCCCAAGAATATAAAAGCATGGCATCGCTTAAATGACCTGCCGTAGTATCAAGAACTTTAGGACGATATCCCTGCTTAATTCCCACCGCTTTTGCAAAATGCTCTTTTACAATAGAATGATTTTTATAAAAATAATGATGGCGCTTTAAATCTAGAGCTAAGTTCACTTCAAAAACTTTCTGATCATTAAACCAAAGACTCGTGCCATGAGGCTCAATTAAAATCCGCATGGGAGCATCAGAAGACCAAAATGCCTCTAGATCAATGGGGATAAGCTCCTGCGCTTTGGCTTTAAGCCATATTCCATCG
>CAYQEW010000270.1:0-1861 GCA_964416605.1 uncultured Bacteriovoracaceae bacterium
AAGGCAGCGCCAAGCCTAGTGCCAAAGAAAGAAGAAAATTTTATTTCATAAGCCGTGGTAGCTTTCAAGAAGTAAAAGCCATCATGCAATTATTCCCGCATGAAACAAAAGCTCTTTATAAAACGTCCGATATTCTCGGTGCTTATTTATACAAATTGTGCAAGAACACCTAACCTTGCACACTAAGCATTAAGAAAATTTCAGCTCCATTGGCAAAACACCTTGCATATCCGCCACTTTCGGTACTTTATAATCTTTGAGCCAAATGCTTTTTAAGTCATTTATTTCTCGCATTTGATTTTTTTAAAAAAGCAGGATCAATCGCCATATCAGAAGACTCAAAACTATCTAAAGCTTTTTCTGCGGACTGAATAGTACGGTAAATAATAAGGTGACAACCTGCTTGAGCTGCCAATCGCAAAGCTTCACCTGGCTCAAAAAAATCATTGATTGCCGCCATATCCATATCATCAGAAATAAAAAGTCCTTTAAAATTTAACTCTTCTTTAAAATAACTCATCGCCTTTGGGCTTAAACTACAAGGAAGTTCATTGTCCAGAATATCGACAATCATATGAGAGACCATCATCGTGGGAACCTTCGATTTAGCGGCACGTTTAAAGCTTTGCATTTCTTGATTTAGTTCTTCTTGGGTAATTTTAAGAATAACTTTTTCCGTATGAGAGTCTTTTTTGCTGCGTCCATGTCCTGGTAAATGTTTGGCGCAACTAATTATTCCAGACGTAATCAGACCGCGCACTGCCGCTGATATATATTTTTCATTTTCATTTAAATCTGTTGAGAAAGCGCGATCTCCAATCACCGTATTGTGAGCATTGGTCAAAGCATCGCACACTGGAGCAAAGTCCATGTTAACGCCACAAGCCTTGAGTTCTTGCCCCATATGATGATAATAATCAAACACTAGCTTAGGAGAATTTTTCTTGGCTATTTCCATCGCCGCAGGAATAAGAGTAAATTGTTTTTTAAAGCGCTGAACTCGCCCCCCTTCTTGATCCACTGAGATAAAAAAAGATTTATCATGCGCAAGCTCTTGAATGGAAGCAATGAGTTCTACTAACTGAGCGGGCGACTCATAATTTCTCGAAAATAAAATCACTCCCGCGGGCTGATATTTTTCAAGAAAATCTTTTTCAAAATCCGTTAAGGTTAGTCCCTCGAGGCCCACAATCAGTAAATGAGAAATCACTTTCTTGTCCTTTTGTTTTGCTGTCTGATACCTTGAGCAACCCAAAAAAAGCCGCTATATCTTAATTTTTCATCGAAATTATAAAAAAGAATATGCTCACCGGTTTCCACTTTTAATTGAATCAATTTATCTTCCAGGGCTTCCAAAGATATTGTAGCAGAACTCTGAATGCTTTCCGCGACATTGTTCCACTGCATCGAGTGAAAAGGATAAACATCCCAAATAATGGTAAAAGGAAATTCAAAATCATTTTGATTCATCGCCTTATCAAAGAAATTCCAAATGGTGATACATTCGGCAATTTGCGAAAAAAAACAATAAGCCTTGTCTCGATTCAAAGAAAAGTTTTTAGTTCCTTGCCATTTTTTATCAGGAGTCTTGAGAGTATTAGTGATCGTATTTTTGGTAAAATCAACTTGGATTTTAGAATCGTAATGAGCCCCATCAAACCAAGTGGCATACTCACTTTGCGCAGGAAGAATCTTCTTTTTTTCCACCATTGATAGGGTGACATTTTTTTCCGTCGCCTCATCTTTATTTGAAAAAAGCTCGGTTTTAACAGCTAAACGATTTTGATCAAACTTAATTTGTCGTCTGAGATTGTAGGTTCCATAAATATCGGTGTAATCCCAATTTTCTTGGGATTTGGGC
>CAYQEW010000271.1:0-1830 GCA_964416605.1 uncultured Bacteriovoracaceae bacterium
TTTTTTCCATGGGCCACTGGGTCGCAGAATCTGAAAGCGCCGCACTTGGATTAGGGTGAATCTCCATAAAAATGCCACTCGCCCCTGCCGCAATAGCAGCTTTCGCCAAAGGCTCTATAAACTCACGATTGCCCCCGCTCGTTTTTCCTTGCCCTCCAGGTCTTTGCACACAATGAGTGGCATCGTGTATTGCTTCCACGCCAAAAGATTTCATAATCCCAAAGCTCGCCATATCGACAACAAGGGTATTGTAACCAAAACTCGTTCCTCTTTCTGTCAGTAAGATTTGCTCTGGTTTTAAAAACTGACTCGCTTTCGCCACAATATTTTGAGTGTCTTGAGGAGCTAAGAACTGTCCCTTTTTAATTTTTAAAATGCGATTATATTTTTGACAAGCCTGAGCTCCAGCAAAAATAATATCGCTTTGACGACACAAAAAAGCTGGGACTTGCAACACATCCACAACTTGAGCCACCGGCTCTGCCTGTTCCGGCAAATGATAATCCGTTAAGGTTTTTAGTCCAAAATCATTTTTGATCTTTTCTAAAATACGTAACCCTTCCTCTAGCCCAGGCCCACGATAAGATTCAAAAGAAGAACGATTCGCCTTATCAAAACTTCCTTTAAAATAAATATCTATCTTATTTTCAAAAGGTTTTAATTCTGTCACCAAATAATGAGCCACCTGAGAGGCGATATCCCAGGATTCAAGCATACATGGGCCCAAAAAGACTTTCATTTTTTTCATAAAGTAGATTTCTCCAAACTTGCTTTCACAAAAGATTGAAACAGCGGGTGTGGCTTAAAAGGTCTCGATTTAAATTCTGGATGATACTGACAACCAATAAAAAATGGATGATTTGTAAGCTCAATAATTTCGACTAAATTATATTTTAAATTCACTCCCGAAAAAGTGAGTCCAAATTCTTGTAGTTTTTTTGTATAATCATTATTTACTTCCAAACGATGTCTGTGTCTTTCCGAAATAACTTCCTGATCATAAATTTTAGCGGCTAAAGTACCTGTGGTAATTTTGCAATCATAAGCTCCTAGCCTCATGCTTGCCCCTTTACTCATCTCTTCACTTTGTCCTTGCATATAATGAATGACAGGGGTGCCTTCTTTTGAAAACTCCTGAGAAGTGGCATCTTGAATTCCTGCAATATGTCTTGCAAACTCAATAACCGCCATTTGTAATCCTAAACAAATACCAAAGAAAGGAATATTGTTTTCGCGAGCAAATTGAATGGCCTTAATCTTTCCTTCAGTACCGCGAGAACCAAATCCACCCGGAACGAGTATCCCTGAAACCGTTTTAAGTATGGCCATGTCGACACTCTGTTCCAATTCTTCGGAGTCAATATAAGTAAGTTCCAACTTTACTTGATTGGCAATGGCACCATGTCTCAAGGCTTCATCCAAAGATTTATAAGATTCTGTCAGCTCTGTGTATTTTCCAACAACTCCAATTTTAATTGTCTTGAGAGGATTATCAAAATTATAAACCACTTTTTCTAAATCACTTATTTGAGGACGAGCCGCCCAAATACCAAGCAACTGAATAATGCGTTCATCCATTTTTTGATTGTAAAGATTGAGTGGCACCTTATAAATTGAATCTAAATCAATGGATTGAAAAACATTTTTGCGAGGAACATTTCCAAAAAGAGCAATCTTATCCAAGATACTTTCATCTATCTCATTTTCTGCTCGCAAAATGACCATCTGAGGAAAGAGACCAATGGAGCGAAGTTCTTTCATAGAATGCTGCGCAGGCTTAGACTTAAATTCACCCGCAGCTTTTAAATAAGGAACCAAAACAAGGTGAAT
>CAYQEW010000272.1:0-1819 GCA_964416605.1 uncultured Bacteriovoracaceae bacterium
AAGTGACTATGTGGTTCTGTGCGGTGGAATGGGCCCCACATTAGACGACATCACGAAAGACTGCGTTACTCGCTATTTTGCAAAAGAAAAACAAGAAGATTTAAAGGCGTTAGACATCATTCAAAAACAATATGAAAGAATGAATAGAGATTATCCACTCACTCACGCCTATCATATTATCCCAAAAGACTTTGAAGCGTTATACAATCCCGTGGGCTATGCTCCTGGATTACGCTATCAAAACTATTTTTTATTTCCGGGAGTCCCTAGCGAGTTTCAAGGCATGGTGCAAACTTATTTAAAAATGAAAAGTGGTCATGACCAAAAACTTTTCACAGCTAAAACCTTTGGGCTAGCAGAATCAGTCATCTTTAATTCACTGATGCCAAATCTTTGGGAGCGCTTGGTCACCTGGGGAACACCAAGTTCTCTTCCCCATGGAGTTGGTGTGGACATCGGTGTTTTGCTTGAAGAAAACACTTCTCAAAAAGAACAAGAGCTCATCTCTTTTTTTAATGAATCCGTACTTCGTGAGTATATTGTTGCTTTTGGTCACGAGCCGATCGAAAAACATGTTATAGAAAAACTCAAAGAAAAAAAAATGACTCTCGCTCTTGCCGAATCATGCAGCGGTGGACTGATTGCCGATAAATTAACAAATGTACCTGGCTCCTCTGAATTTTTTATTGGCTCACTGGTGACTTATAATCTTCGTGCCAAAAATCTTTTACTTGGATTAGACTCAACATTTTTTGAACAAAATCTCATTGTCAGTCGTGAAACGGCACTCGCTATGGCAAAAGCGACAAGAAAAAAACTGGGCACCGATATCGGTTTAGGTATCACGGGAATTGCGGGGCCTAGCGGTGATGGTAGTTCTAAGAAAATTGGTGATTTTTCTTTGGCGATTGTCACTGATCAAAAAGAGTATGTCATAGAACACAACCTCAAAGGAAGGAGGCTTGAGCTTAAGGAAAAATTTTCAAGCTTTGCGCTATATGAGTTACAAAAATTACTTAACGGTCTATAATAAGAAATATGAAATTACTTTATAATGCTGATTTTTTAAAATTTGCGATCACTCTTTTCTCCGTTCTTAACCCTTTAGGGGCAATTCCGGTTTTTGCCACTCTCACCGAAGGAATGGACGACTCTGCCAAGAACCGGCTTGCAACAACTTCCGCGGTTACTGTTTTTTTTGCTCTTCTCGTCAGTGCGGTTTTAGGAAATTACATACTCAATTTTTTTGGAATTCAAATTGCTTCCTTTCGTTTAGGAGGAGGTATCCTTATCGGTACGATGGCTTTTAGCATGCTTCAAGCCAAAAAATCAGCGACTAAACTCACCACCAAAGAACTCGATGAAAGTCATGATCTCAAAGAAATAGGAATTGTGCCCCTTGCTATTCCTCTGCTCGCGGGACCTGGAACGATTAGTACGGCGATGCTCGCCTCTCAAAAATTTTATACGGTTTTTGATTGGATTGGAGCAGTGGTTTCGATGCTTATTGTATCAGCGCTCGTTCTTGTTATTTTGCGCTCGAGCTCAAAGCTCAGTCAGAAATTGGGAAAGGTGGGAATCAACGTCATGACGCGTATTATGGGACTTATTCTAATGGCCATGGCTGTTGAATTTATTGTGGTGGCGCTAAAAATGTTATTCCCCAAAATAGCTTAATAAATATCTTCAAATGCGGAAACATCAAAAGACCTTGCCTGCAATTCTCTTTTCATGTTTTTGCAAAGCTGCTCAATGAGTTTTTTATAATGCTGGTAATCTTTCATAATATTATTTTTAAATTCTTCCTGATCTTTTCTTT
>CAYQEW010000273.1:0-1812 GCA_964416605.1 uncultured Bacteriovoracaceae bacterium
GCCCCAAATCATTTACTTGGGTGGCAATTGAAAAGTCTGAAAAAAAAAGCTTATTACGATTTCCTTGAAACTTAAGCCTCGCTTCTCCCCAAGCCTTGTTGCCTCCGACATTGCTAGTGGAGCCAATTGTATTGTAAAAACCGCTCAAGGATCCTGACCATCCACCAAAGCAAAACTCAGCAAATACAAGTAGATATAATAAAATAAGGCGTAAAAATAATTTCATTAAGTCATTCTCTCACGGGATTTATAAAAGGTTCAATATCGAGTGAATATTTTACACGAATTGATAAAAAATATGCACTCAGCGAAATCACAAACTATTGATTTCACACAAAAGAAATAAGTTTATCAACCAATGTCATTTCCAATTTTTCCATCACCTGAGCTTCCTTGAGTGAAAGTTCGTGATCAAAGCCTAGGAGATGAAGGTACCCATGAATCAGTAAGTGTAAAAATTCGTGCTCTCTTGAAACCCCAAAGCTTAAAGCCTGAGTTTCCATTCGCTCTTTGCAAATCAAAATATCTCCTAAGTTAATAGCAGGTATTGAAAGTTTTACCCTTCTCAAATCATCATAAAGAGCAAGTGAAATAACATCTGTTATTTTATTTTTTTTTCGATAGTCTTTGTTTATTTTTTTTATTTTTAATTCATCAACAATAAAGAGGCAAAAAGATATCTCTTGAGCCTTTAGATTTAAGTCTCTGGCTGTTTTTTCTAATACTTTCACAATGTGAGTATAATTTTTTTTAAAAAAACGCTTATAGTGACAGTATTTAAAATCAGAATCAATAGATATCTCTAATTTAAATTTTGATTGGTTGGCAACTCTTATATTCATGCTTAAACTAAGTACCATGTTGTCCAAGAATTTAAAAGAAGTCATAGTTACAATTGATACTTTGCGCGATCCACAAAATGGATGCCCCTGGCTCAATGAACTTGACCTTAATACTCTTAAACCCTATCTCTTAAAAGAAGTTTACGAATACCTTGAAGCGTTAGAAAAATTCGATTATTCAAACATGAAAGAAGAACTAGGCGACATGCTCTTTCATGTGATCTTATCAGCAAAAATGATTGAACAATTAAATTTCTTTAATCTAGATGACATCGCCAAAGAATTAAATGAAAAACTCATTAGAAGGCATCCCCACGTCTTCACAGATAAAGAAAAATTGTCCCTTCAAGAAATTGAAGAGAAGTGGGAAATAATCAAAGCGAAAGAAAAAAAACAAGAAGGCTATCTGTTTAAGTCCAAATTGTTGCAAAACGCCCCCATGCTCACTTCTATTGAACTCGGAGAAATATCTCAGACCATTGATTTTGATTGGCAAAACCCAAAAGACGTTTGGAACAAAGTAGCCGAAGAGTATCACGAGTTACAAGAAGTGCTTTTCATGAATCCCTCCAATATAGAAAAAATCGAAGAAGAATTTGGAGATCTTTTATTTACTCTTATGCAACTATCAAGACATCTCAAACTTAATCCTGAGATGATACTTTCTAAGGCAAATAAAAAATTCATCTCGCGTATGCAAAAAATGGAAGATAAACTAAAAAAAAATAATGAATCAATAAATAATACTACACAAAAAGCTCTAGAAAAAATTTGGCAAGAGATAAAAAAAGAATGACTTGGTATTTAAAACAACCTATTTCTCTTCAATCTAATAACCGCCTTTATAACTGTCTTAATCCAATTGTGGGCCTTACAGGAGGCATTGCTTCAGGAAAAAGTACTGCGGTAAAAATCTTTTCCCAAATGGGCTTTAAAACAATCGATGCCGATAAACTCATTAAAAATATCT
>CAYQEW010000274.1:0-1807 GCA_964416605.1 uncultured Bacteriovoracaceae bacterium
AGAAAATAAATTTAATAATCAGTTTGTTTCTGTTTTTGCGCAGGGATCTGCTGGGGATGTCTCGCCTAATTTTATTCATTCAAAAAAGAAACGCCATAGTTTTTTAAATGATTTTGATCATGTAAAAGATAATGGCAAAAAACATCTGGATGCTTTTGAAAGTATTATTTCTCTTGAAAAAACGGCGATTATTCCAAGTGTTTTGAAATCAGAAACTTTTTTTGTTGATATGTCCGAAGGAGATGAAAGGCGTCAGAGCTTTGTGGGCGTTTCAATGCTTCGGGGAGCAAAGGAAGGTCGAGGAATGCCTGATTTTTCTTATTACTGTATTTATTTTATGGCAAGTTTAGTTCATCTTTTTAAAAAGAAAAATTCAGTTCAAGGAATAAAAAAAATAATTCTTTCTTATAATGGAAGGCTCTTAGATTTATTTTCTTTGAAAAATAATCGATTTTTAGCAAAATTTGATCTTATCTTAAAAAATATTTATGAGCTTTCTTTAGCTCATGCCGTCGATGATTATTGGATGAATGAAGTGCTACCTTTTTCTTTAAGTAGAATAGGACAATTGGTTCTTGTTTCTCTTCCATTTGAAACAACCAGTGAAGCGGGTATAAGAATTGAAAAAGCTATTTTAAATTCTTTAAATTCATTTGGAGTGAATGAAGTTCAACTAAACCCTTATACGAATGGTTATTATGGCTATTTGGTTACTCCTGAGGAGTATGATGAGCAAGACTATGAAGGTGGCCATTGTCTTTTTGGAAAAGATACTTTGAATTTTGTCATAGGGCGCTTGGAAGAGATTTGCATTGAATTTGTAAAGCCATCAAGCGAAGAAAAAAAATATAAAAACCTAAGACCTAGAGTTGTTGATAACGAAAAACTGAGAAGTCGAACATATAAAGTAAATAAATGGATAGAGGTAAAAAATGAGTGAACAAGCCCCAATTTTTTTAAAAGATTATAAAGTCCCTGATTTTAAAATTAAGGAAACTTTTTTAGAGGTTGATATTTTTGATGATTACACGGATGTTTGCGCGAGACATACGGTAATAAAAAATTCGATAGGTGCTCAAAATCTTGTCTTGAATGGAGAGCATCTTTTTTTGCAAGAAGTTCTGATTAATAAGCAAAAAATAAGTGCAGATTGCTATGAATTGACGGCAGATCATTTGACACTTTTTAATTGCCCAGAGGCATTTGAATTGGAAATTAAAAATAGGATTCATCCCCATGAGAATAAAGCTCTAGAAGGCTTGTATATCTCTGGACATATTTTTTGTACTCAGTGTGAAGCCGAAGGCTTTCGTCGAATTACCTATTCTCTTGATCGTCCAGATAATATGACTATTTATAAAACAAAAATTATTGCAGACAAAAAATATCCGTTTCTTCTTTCTAATGGGAATTGTATTGAAAAAGGTGAGTTAGGTTCGAGGCATTTTGCCTTATGGCATGACCCTTATCCCAAGCCTTCCTATTTGTTTGCTTTAGTGGCAGGAGATTTAGGAAAGGTCTCAGATACTTTTATGACAAAATCAGGAAGAACAGTTCTTTTGGAAATTTTTGTTGATAAAGGAAATGAATTTAAATGTCATTTTGCTTTAGAGTCTTTAAAAAAGGCAATGAAGTGGGATGAAGATGTTTATGGACTTGAATATGATTTAGATATTTATATGATTGTTGCTGTAGATTCTTTTAATATGGGAGCTATGGAAAATAAGGGGCTAAATATTTTTAATTCAAGTTGTGTTTTAGCGGATCCAGCAACGGCTAATGACGATGATTTTCTTAATATTGAATC
>CAYQEW010000275.1:0-1796 GCA_964416605.1 uncultured Bacteriovoracaceae bacterium
ATTAGTATTATCGAAAAAACCACCGATGGTTTTATTATTGCCGAAAAAGATTTAGAAATTCGCGGCGAGGGTGAGCTGTTCGGGCAAAGCCAATCGGGAGAAAGTGGCCAGAAGAAACTAGGAAGTTTTTTTCATCACAGCCATATATTAGAAAATGTCATGCAAGATATTTCCCATTGGAATCATGAAGACTCGGAAAGCTATCAACGGGCCCTTCACAAATTTGCTGGGGATGATATGATCAGTAAAACAATATGATTGAGTTTACTATCACCCACTTTCCTCAAACAGATCTTCTCGGCACCTGGGAGTATCATATTAATACTCTCATTCTTGGTGGAGAAAACTCAAAAATCCCTGACTTGAAAGAGGCTCCCGCAATTTGTCTTTTTATAGAGAATGGAAAACTTTTTCTGCAAACCAGTACTTATTTTTTCATCAATAAAATTCGCTTTCAGGGAAAAAAAATGATTCAGACAAAAGATGAAATAGTGATTGGCAATTTGCAATTAACCATTAATCAATTTGCGGTGAGTGAAGTGATTACACTTAAAAATATTTTGAATCATCGTTATAACGAAATTGAAGCAAAGAAGGAAAATGAATTTATTTCCATCCTCCAAAAATTGATTTAATAAACAATAAACAACAAACAACTGGGCAAACAGGCAAAGCCTTGGCAGACAGGCAATCAGGGCGTTTTGAACGCGCCCGGATTTTTGATTAGCTCTAGTCAAAAATCAAGCCACCGAAACTTTTAAATTGATTCCACACTCATTTAAATGATCTTGAAGAGCCACTTCAATCCACACATTTTCACTAAGCCCAAGTATCTGAGCAATTTCTAAAGCTCTTTTTATAGAAGGGATTTTTCTTCCTTTTTCAAGATCGCATAGACTTGATTGAGAAATTCCTAAAATATCAGAAAAATCTTTCTGGGATATTTCTTCCGCTTTGCGATGAGCCTCCAAAAGTTTACCAAAACTCAAGCCCTTAATTTCTTTTTCTAATTGCGCAGTTCCATATTTTTTTTTAGTAATCATGTTTATTTACCTCCTGAATAATAATTGAATTAAATAAACCATCTTTTTGTTCTGTATATATTGCCCTATAACTTTTTGATAATCTTATCGATCTTTGTCCCTTTCTATCTCCTAAAAGGGGCTCATCATGAAAACCTTTTAATAGTCTCACTTGCCTTATTCCATCGATTTCAACAGATTTTGCCCATTCTAAAAGTTTTATTTTTATATGAAGTGGTAATTTGCGAATTTCTTTCTCTACATTATCAAAATAAACAATATCCATTAAGACCTCACTTATTATACGTCAAAAAGGCGTAACAGTCAATTAGTTTCTAAAGTGCCCTAATCAATGGTTTTTTATATAAAATACTTGAAAGCATTATTAATTATTGGAAAGCGAAAATTTTTTTGAAATTTATATCCGTCGCGATACCAATAATCATGACATTAAACACTAAATAACTGGGAAAACAGGCAAAGCCTTGGCAGACAGGCAATCAGGGCGTTTTAAACGCGCCCGGATTTTTGATTAGCTTTACAATGGAATTATAAAGATGAGCGGAATTTTTGATTCTTTGAGTTTCACCCATAATTTGCAAAAGGCACTGAACTTCTTTTAAAGAGCCTAAACTAATTGCATAAAATTTTCTTTTGTCTTTGACACTCAATCGCCCTGAGCCTTCCGCTAAGTTGAGACTAATTGAAAGCAAAGCTCGCTCAAATTGATTTTTAAGCACGTAATTTGCAAAAGTAATTGTTTGGCATTCATCA
>CAYQEW010000276.1:0-1786 GCA_964416605.1 uncultured Bacteriovoracaceae bacterium
TACTACTCATCCTCAAAGAACACGATAAACTCAAAAACTCACAGCATCTCAATGCGTCACTTATAAACTTAATGAGAAATCCGGGCTCATTAAAATACTGAAGCCTTTTTCCAGAGGCCAGACTGCCATGTGCCTTAAAATGACTAAGTTTAAACAAATATGATATAGACCCATTTGATAACAAAAACCGCCATAAAAAGTACACAACGGAGCGAAACTTAGAGCTCAAGAAAAAACAAGCTAACTACTTGCTTTTATAGAACTTTTATTTTTTTCACTTGAAATGATTTAGAATCACTTTAAGGGGAAAAAATGAAAATATATATCTTTCTTTCTTTTATATTTCTTAGCTTTCAATCTCAAGCAGCATCGAGCGATTCCATTTCTCTCTCTCAAGAAATTGAAATGGGGTGTGATATTTCTCTCGATAACGCAAGTTATACTCTTGACGTGATCAACGGAGAAACTCTCAGCCCCCTTGGGAATTTATCCGTAGAATATAACGATGGTGTAAGCATTAACGCTGATTATGCTAATCAACTTTCGAGCGGAATGTTTGGCGTCTTAGCCCATGAAAGCAACCCTCTTAGTATTATAAACTATGAAGTGTGGGATACCGATAGATCAATTCCTGTTTATAATGGTATTGGATTTTGGGACTCCTTAAGTACAAATACTCCTCCCACTTACGGCACCCCTAAAGTTTTTCCACTGGCGGTCACGGTTGTTCCTCACGCGGCTCTTTCCCTTGTGCAGGGAACCTACACCGACACTTTGACTTTTACCTGTGAAGCGCAGCACGCTGACCCTCAGTCATGGCCCTAAGGACATTACTTTAAAGAGATTGTCGTAGAACCGTCACTGCTATGATCTGGTATCTTCCAGATAAATTTATCTTTGTTATTTCGAAGATAAGAACGTACATAATTTTTAAGCACACCTGTTCCATGGCCGTGAATAACTTCAAGGTAAGGAATTTCTCCCATGAGTAAATTGGAGAGAGACTGCTCAAAATGAGTGGTGAATTCATCTAACAACATTCCTCTCGCATCTAAACAAAACTCCGGAAGAACCGTGTTTTTAATATTAAAACTAAAGGTATCTTTTTCTTTATCGGCTTTGTATAAATTTTTTATATCTATATTAAGAGTAAAATTGCGATGACTCACTAGCGCAGTTTTATTTTTTTGATCAATAGATTTAACAATTATATTTTTTCCAAGATCTGAGGAGTAATAACTTTTGCCGACCTCAACCTGCAAGACTTGAACTCTAAAAATTTTTTCTTTTTTGGTTGGAACCTCCTCATCTTCAACAAGGGGCATTTTAAGTCTACTTTCTTGTTCGATTTTATTAATTTTTTTTATACTTAAATCACTTAGATTGACACGATTTTTCGCCTCTTCAATAATCTCTTCAAGCTTCTTGTTAAATTCTTGAAGGTCTTTTTTCTTCTCCATATTAAGAAGACTCAGTGAAGCCTGTTTCATATTTTTTAATTCTTTATTTATTTGTTCATTTTCCTGCAAGCTTTTTTCCAGTTGTACTTTGCGACTATTGAGATCTTGTAACAACTGTTCAAATTTAATTTCTTTTTGAGATAAAAAAGAAAACGCATCGTTTAGAATCTCAGAAAAGAGATCATCATTCTGAGTAAGTTTTTTAAAAATGGTAATTGCATGAGATGCTCCTGGATTACCATAAGAAATTTTATATGTCGGCAGTAAACTCTGATCATCCAAGAGAACATGTGCAGATAAAAAATCTTCACTAATGTGACCTTGCG
>CAYQEW010000277.1:0-1782 GCA_964416605.1 uncultured Bacteriovoracaceae bacterium
TATTTTGCCTTCGATGGAAATATTATCTAAATGAGCATTGATAATAAAAGTCGCTAATATACCTGCAGCCCCAGTTATATTGACTTGGGCATGAGTCATATTGATGTTTTTAAGAGTTGCTTTATCAAGAGACAAAAATAAGCCACTGGGACGACCGCTGCTATCTGTTAGAGTATAGTTCTGGAGCTTAAAATTATTTCCATTGAAAGATCCAGAAAAACTTTTTCCTCCAGGAGCGAGTGGGTTTTCACCAATGACAGAAGTAGAAATACTCGAAATATCAATATCAGCGCATTGCTCAAAATATTTATCCCAAGCAGTTTTGTCATCAGCAATGGATTTTAATTGCGCTGCAGAAAAAATAAGGTACGGGTCAGCTGCGGCACCACTTCCAAGTGCTTTGTATGTAGTCATAGAAGGCAAGGGCTCTTTACAATTACCAATGAGTTGAATGGAGCCAGTTCCATCGAGATGATGTCCATCAGAACAAGCGAGAATACCAAGAAGAAAGATTAAAAATAGATTTTTCATAGAGCTTATTCTAACAAAACTAAGAGGATGACGTTATGGAGCAAATTTTTCTTGCCAAGGCTTAAAAATCTGTTAAATTTCCACAATAAAAGTTAAACAAACGTTTGAATAAGGAATGAATATGGTTTGGATTTTTTTTCTGAGTCTCTTTGGGAGCCAAGGGCTTAAAGCTTATAGCTTGAGTGATTATTTAAATGAAGTGAAAGCGAAAAATAAATCGCTACAAGCGAGCTTAAACACGGTTAGTGGAGTGAGTTTACGCAGTGATGAAGTTTCTCTGATGTATGAGCCTACGGTCTTTTTTAATGGCCAGTATGCCAATGATCAGCGAGTAACCAATGCCCCCGGTTTTCAGGGGACACAGTCTATTCGCAGTCTTTATCAATTAGGGCTTGCTCAACAGTTTAGCACTGGAACCAAGGCATCACTTTCTTATAATGTGACTCATACGATTATTAATGGTGCGAGTCCGACGGTTCTTCCTTACTCTAATTTTTATGATATGGCTCCGCAGATTGAGGTTTCGCAAAGTTTTTTGCGCAATTGGGCAGGAAGAGAATTAAAGGCTACTGAAAATCTTGCACGCGCTCAGGTTGATTTAGAAACGAATGTTGAAAAAATGAAGTATAAGCAAATTCTTCTCACAACTGAAATGTATTACTATCGTTTGGCAATCGCTCAAAAAAACGTTGAGATTCAAAAAGCAAGTTTGGTGCGTGCTCAAAAATTACATAATTGGAATCAAGATCGTGTGAATAAAGGACTTAGTGATCAAGAAGATCTTTTGCAAACTAGTACAGGAATTAAAGCAAGAGAAATTGATTACCAAAGTGCTCTTCTTGAACAAAAAAGTGCTATCAGAGCTTTTAATAATCTGCGCGAAATCGATTCCGAAGTATTTGCAGGCAAGTTGGAAATTCCAAGTGATGCTCAGTTAAAAAAATTAGCTTTGCAAAATAAAATGACCCAAAGAGAAGATGTTCAAATTTCTCATGCGCAAAAAAAACTCATTGAAGCAAAATCGGATTTAGGTAAAGAAAAAAATAAAGCCGAACTTGAAGTGTATGGCTCTTATTCTCTCAATGGCAGAGCCGTGACGAATAATGATGCCTTTGATAATTCACTTAACAATGATCATCCTTTGGCCGTTGTGGGAGTTCGCTTTACTAGCCCTCTTGATCTTTCTAAGTTAAGCAAAAATAGACAGGGATATGATCAGGAGAAAGTCGCAGCTCAGCTTAATTTAGATCG
>CAYQEW010000278.1:0-1780 GCA_964416605.1 uncultured Bacteriovoracaceae bacterium
GAAACTCAATTGGTATTTGATCATATCTATAAACATCAAATTCATTCTGATTCATTCTCTTTGAGTAAATTGAAAAAATCACCATTCGGTTCCCCTTAAGATTAATTCACCGGAAATAAGCTTAGGTAAAATTATATCTCTAATATTGGTCAACGTTTGATTCTCAAAAAAAGTCTCAATGAGTTGTTTTATAAATTTATCAACAAGCCTATCAAATGCGATCAGAATATTCTCATCAGGGATTACAATTTTGTACGCATTCATAATTTCCCAGCTTGTCCTGGGCATTTTTGTGCCTTGAGAAGCTTGTGTATTAAATTCTATGAAAGGATCAGATGAAGTAAAGAATAGCACATATGAGTTATTCTCCTTTTTTATACCTCTCAAAACAAGTATGTCTGTTGAACAAACACCATCAAATGGAGCAGGTACAACTTTTTTAAAATAAGGCCGAAGCTTACCAAAAAGAACATCTCCATTTTTAAATTTGAATTTGTTACTTACAACATCTAAAGAATTGCCTCTTGAAGTCAATGAGATAGACCCTTGGGGTAAATGCTCCAAACCAAGATAAGAAAATGCTTCACACTGATTTCCTTTAAACAAGTCTCGTGGATTATTACAAATTTCAGATATTGTTCCAACCCTCCACCCCTTCGGAATCATCCCAAGCTCAGACTCCTCAAAACTATCGGGAAAGAGTGCGGCGGTTTCATCGTCCATGCCGAAAGGGCGGCGCCCTTCGGCTTTGGCGCGCACGGGCCCGAAGTCGATAAACCACTCCTTGAAGATTGCTTTTGCCATTGCTTCGAGAGTTTCGTTCATTTGGTTATTGAGTTCGATTTTGTCGTAAATGGTTTTAAGTCTTTTGGAGATTTCTTTCTGCGTGTTCAAATCTGGCAAATTGATTGGATACTTTCCTAGTACTTGCGCATTAGCTCCTGCTTGAGCTGAGCCTGTTTTAACCGAATCAACAAAATCCCACCAAGATTTTGAGCGCATAGAAAACCAAATATAATCTGGATCAACCAATTCTTTATTGGGTCTAAATCTAATCAAGTACGACGCATATACTGTATTTCTATCTCCATGAAATATATAATTCTCACCCGTACTGTTCCCAGTTCTCGCTATAACAATATCTCCATCATGTAATCGATATTTATCAATCTCTGCATCAGAAATCTTACAAGATGGAACAGTACTCCACTTTACAACTCCCCCCTGAATATCAGTAATTCTTAAGAATTTCACACCATTAATAATGTTTTCTGCACTAGCAGTATAACCATAAGAAACATCTGTACAAATTTCGGCTAAACTTACAGTTTTCATTTAATAAAATCCAAGCTTCTGATAATGTTTTTTTGTAACTTATTACTCGCTTCAAATTGAGATTTAATTTTTTCAAAAAGTGCTTTTGATCTATCTTCAAATGAAGAATCATCATCAATCACATCCTCCGCCCCAACATATCTCCCCGGCGTCAACACCCAACCATTTTTTTCAATCTCCTCCCGTTTCACCGACTTACAAAATCCCGCCGTGTCGACGTAGCTCCCGCAATTTTTTTCGCCTCTCCATGCATGATAAAGACGTCCAACTTCTTTGACCTCATCATCCGTTAATTCTTTATTCACTCGAGAAATCATAGCTCCCATTTTACGACAATCAATAAACAATATTTCATCAGTTCTATTTCTTTGACCTGGAGCATTCTTTTTATTGCGAGAAAGAAACCACAGAGAAGCTGGAATTTGAGTAGTATAAAAAAGCTGAC
>CAYQEW010000279.1:0-990 GCA_964416605.1 uncultured Bacteriovoracaceae bacterium
CGAAGAGTGGTGTAGATTTCAAGAAAGAAAACAGGGAGGCAAATACAAAGTGGAATCACGAACATTTATCAACAGATGAATTTAGTTTCTTAAATAATATTAATAAACAATTACAACCAATAAGTTATTACGCCAATGCTAAACCTGGTGTAGTAACTGGTGCTAATAGTTATTTTATAGTTGATGAAAAAACACTAAAGCACTACCAACTTAAAAAATTCGCAAAACCAATTATACAAAAAGGGATTTATGTGAATGGTAGTGTTACGTTTTCTAAAGAAGACTTCGAAAATTTAAAACTTGATGGTAAGCCGACACATTTAATTTTTATTAATAGTGATAATGACAAGAGTTTAAGTAAACTTAACCAATCATATCTTTCATTAGAAGAAACTAAAGAACTTCAAGAAAGATATAAACTAAGAATAAGAGAATTTTGGTATCAAATACCCAATGTTTCTAAACCTCCGGAAGGTTTGTTTTTTAAGCGTAGCCACAACTACCCTAAACTTCTAAAAAATGAAGCTCAAGTTCTATCTACAGATGCTGCATACTATGTGGATATGAAAGAAAAGTTTGAAATTAATAATTTAGTTTATTCATTTTACAACTCGTTTACATTAGCAATGGCTGAGTTAACAGGTAGATATTATGGTGGTGGTGTTTTAGAGTTAGTACCATCAGAATTTAAGTCTTTATCTATACCTTACACATCAATTAATGAAAAAAAATTTGGTGAGTTTGTAGAAGTGTTTGAAAACAAAAAAGACATAGAAGAAATTCTATCTTTTAATGATTTTAAAATTTTAAATACAAGCATTGGTTTAACTGAAGAAGAAATTTTAAAAGTTCAGGAAATTCGCAGGAAACTAGTTGCTAAGAGATTTAGAGAGGTATAAAGTTTTGTTCGTGGTTTTTTGAAGAAAGAAATGCCTTAAACTCTACAATAGAAATACAGCAGTCGATATGATAAATTTGGCAATAATTAAA
>CAYQEW010000279.1:1000-1767 GCA_964416605.1 uncultured Bacteriovoracaceae bacterium
CATGCACCTGTATTATTTGCATTGCCTGTAATCCATGATCTACACTGACGAAAAATGTTTCAAAAAACAATGTACCAATAAAAGCTAAATTAGGAATCTATAGTAATTGGCTATATGCACATTAGTAACTCTCAAAACACCAAATTACATTCCACACCACTTTATATTTGTAGTTAGTAAACATTTATGCAAAGATTTATAAATTATTTATTACAACATGGCAACTTAAATGAGGAAGACAAAATTTTTATTTCCGAAAAAATTAAAGTTGTAGAACTAAATAAAAATGATTTTTTTTCAAAAAGAAATCAAATAACCAATCAATTTGGATTTACTTTAGAAGGCGTTTTAAGAACTTGTTATTACAACGAAGATGAAGATTTGGTTACTAAGTATTTTATTTGTGAAAACGAGTTTGCCATTGATTTGTTGAGTTACAGCACTCAAACCCCATCAAAAGAATGCATTATTGCGGTTACTAATTGTAAATTAGCAGTTATTACAAGAAGTGATATTAAAGAAATAGCATCTGTTGTACCTACTTGGAACGAAATTATTAAAGCTGTTACTGCTAGATCTATGATGGTCAAAATAAATCGTATAAGCCCAATGGTAAAAGATGATGCTAAAGCAAAGTATAATAAGTTTTTAGAAAACTACCCTGGATTAGCTAACAAAATTCCACTTGCTCTTATAGCATCTTTCTTAGGCATTACTTCATCTTCTTTAAGCAGATTTAGAAGAGGAGATTAATTTTTTGCCATTTG
>CAYQEW010000280.1:0-1760 GCA_964416605.1 uncultured Bacteriovoracaceae bacterium
AATTTTAAGGGCATAGCAGGTTTATGCGTGACTTTTATTTTCGTTTGACTCTCTTGTTTGAGTTAAGGTACTGTTTTTACATGCAAGATAATGTTCCAGGTGGATTAAAAACAAGTCAAGATAAGCCAAAAATTGATGGCGCTTATGGGGAAAAATTTCCCCCAATTGGTTATTATCTCTACTTTCCCTTTCGTCTTCCCCACAATGAAATGATTCACAGTGAAACCATGATGATTGGCCGAACGGGAGACATTGTTCTTTCTGCTCATGGAATTGAAAATTATCATTGTTCTCTTACCGTAAAAGATAACACTCTCGCTCTCAAAGATTTGGGATCAAATCAAGGAACATTTCTTAATGGTGTGAAAATTGCAAAACATAAAATGGTTCTTTTAAAAGAAGATGATCAAATAGAAATTGGTGCGATTAAATTTTATGTAAAAAAATTTGAGCCAACTCAAACTCAAACGCAAATTCAAAAAACTAAAATAAAAATTGAATCTCCGAAGCCAACTATTTATGCTCATCCTAAAGTTGATGCAGTAAAGGTTCAAAAAATTTTAGAGCCCCAAGTAAAAACGCCAGAAGAAAAGGAACCGATGGTTGCTCATGCTTCCATCAGACTTCTTTCTCTCATTGCGGATATTATTTTAGCGGTTTCATTGACGTCTCTTTTAAAGCACACTCTTTATTTTGACTTAATTCACTCTATTCAGATTTTTTTAAAATCCCAAACAGATGCTTTATTTTCTTTTAGTCTTATACTTAGGACAATCTCAGATACATTTATTCAATGGGGAGGCTATTTTTTATCTTTCATGATTATTCGAGTAGTTTCAGCAAGCCTTTTAGGGGTAAGTCCATCTCAGTATATAATGGGAATGACTTCAGATTCATCCAAAAGCAAATCCGTCATAAGAGAAATAATTGGATTTGTAACATTTCATTTTTTAGTTTTTGATATCTCTTCTCTTTTTTCTCAAAAAACTTTTAAAGAATTTTTATCAGGATCAATTTTATATTCCGCGAAGAAACCTTTAAGATTAATTAGTGGAACTTTATTTACTTTTTTTTTCGCCCTCTCATTTCTCTACTTTAGTCAAATCATAACCAGTGGCTCTATTTTTTCTCAGCAAAAGCTACAAATTGTTTACTTAACTCAAAACATCTTAGGAAATTCTTCTGCCAGTGAAATTCCTGATTATAATATTGCGATCATGACAAGTGATTTTAAAATATTTCCTTTCTACTACTTATCTCAAAATTCAGAATCCAAAAAAATAAAATTAAAGTATAAAACCCTGATAGGGCAAAATATTTTGGAGATTGAACCTGTAAAACATTTTTCTTGGGAGAATATCTATAAACTTTTAAAAGATGTGGATCCTTTTTGGGAAGCAGAGTATCCCAATTTAAAAAAAGAATGGCCCCAGTATTTTCAAGCAAGTGAAAAGTTTGAAGAAAACGTGCAGTTAAGTGCCGTCGCTCAGGCTGAATTTGAGAAGCTTGCTCAAAAGAGTATTGGATTAAATTTTATGGAAACCTTAAGAAGCTTTAGTTTAAAAGGTTTTTTCTGGGAATCGGAAATCGAGTTTAAACGATTCATCAATACCATTCTAGACAATTCGCAAACTAAAAATGATATCTTTTTCTGGAAGGGCCTAGCGGGCAATTTTATGGGAATAAAAAAATCTACGGATGAACTTATTTTTTTTCCAGTTGCCGCACCTGGAACACTTTATCGTTTAACCTGTAAAGAG
>CAYQEW010000281.1:0-1733 GCA_964416605.1 uncultured Bacteriovoracaceae bacterium
AAGTCATCAAGAATTTTTAACGTAAACGTTTAATAGGGTATCGATTTTTTGTTTTAGGAGGTTGGCGTTAATTGGCTTAGAAATATAGTCGTTACAGCCAACCTCAAAACATTTAATATTGTCGTGAGGCAATGCATAAGCTGTTTGAGCAATTATAGGAAGCGAGGGTTTTGTTTTTCTTATCTCAGTGGTTGCTTCGTAACCATCAATCAAAGGCATTTGAATATCCATTAATACAATATCGATATTTGAACCATCAAATGTTTTATCAATCGCTTCCCGGCCATTTTTTGCCCATACAATATTGGCCTTTGTATCGGCTAGAATTGTTGAAAGGTATCGGAAATTAACTTCTACATCCTCGGCAATTAGTATATTTTTACCAGTCCAATTGTATTCAGTTTCACTTGTGCTATACAAGAATGATCCAGAATCCTGAAAATGTCTTTCTTTATATGGTAGGCTAAAATAAAAGGTTGTACCTTCTCCAATTTTTGAATCAAACCAAATATCTCCTCCAAGTAAATTAATTATGTTTTTACTGATGTATAAGCCTATACCTGTTCCACCGTATTTTCGTGTTGATCCTTCTTGAACCTGACGGAATCTCTCAAATATTATATCGCGTTTGTCTTCGGGTATTCCTATCCCGCTATCACGAACAAAGAATTGTATTTTATTTTCTTCGTGAACATTAACGTATCCAAATTCAACATTTCCCTTATCAGTAAATTTCAGTGCATTTCCGATCAAATTGACTAAGACTTGCCTTAATCGTTGACCATCGGTAAAAAGTATATTGGACTCATCGTCGTTTAAATTCAAAAGCCTTATGTTGATGTGCTCCTTTTCTTGCTTGAATTTAACCTCATTGAAAAATGTGTAAACGTCAAACATTAAATCATCGAGATTACATTCAGCTTGATTTATGGCTAATTGACCCGCATCTATTTTTGAAATATCTATTATATCATCTATTAAGTTGACCAACATCATGCCGTTGTGATAAACTATATCGATATAACGATCACGCTTCTCCTCGGATTCCTCCCCTTTGAGCAACTGAACAAACCCAAGAATACCATTCATGGGGGTACGGATTTCGTGACTCATATTAGCAAGAAAATTCGACTTAAGAATATCAGACTCCTCTGCACGTTGCTTTGCTCTTTCAAGGGCATCTTTTAGTCGGTTCTGTTCAAATTGATTGTGTGCAAGAATCTTGTTTAATTCATCATTCTCAATTTGCAATTCTTTGCATCTTACTTTAATGTTAGAATACTCATCATTTAATTTCTGCAAAGAATTATGACCGGAAGAATGTTCGTTATTTTTAATACGTAATTTTCTGCTAAGCATGATAATCCAGCCTAGAAGCACCAATAAAACTAGTGAATATAAAAAGAATAGTAAGGTTGACATATGTTTTTGATCAATTCAGGTACTGATTCACAATGTTTTATAATTAAACAACGCTTTAATAAAGTTACAAAAAATACGAAAAATATATTTTGTTTAGCTCTTTTTGGTAATAATTTTACTTAAACATGCATTTTTAGTTTGTGAATATGCACTTTTTGTAGATAAAAAAAACCTTCCTAAAAAAGGAAGGTTGGCTTATACAACTGTTTAGCTTAAAAGAAAATTCCTGCGCTAAATAGAAACTGAGGAGTGCTTTGATCAAATATAAACTCTTCACCACCAAGAGTTAAACCGCTCCCTAACTTAATTAA
>CAYQEW010000282.1:0-1731 GCA_964416605.1 uncultured Bacteriovoracaceae bacterium
CAAAAACAAAGAAAGCAATTTTATTCTATTAGCCTAGGCTCATTTAAAGAAGTCAGGGCAATTATGCAGCTCTATCCTAAACAAACAGAAACGATAACCAAAACAGCCAACAGGATCAAAGCTCATCTATACAAATTGTGGAAAAATACTTGAATTCAACTTATTCAATTTTTAAGGCAGATGGCAGGCAGGCCCACGGAAACGGGCCAATGTTATTTTACGATGTTTTATTCTTAATAAAATTTTTTAACCGATCAAGACCGATTTGAGTTGAAATAATCGGTTCATAACCAAAATCATTCTTCGCGGCACTGCCATCAAAGTAATGGGATTTAGCGAGCTGCTCCACCATAAACCGAGTGAGGGCGGGTTCTTTTTTGAGCTTTAAAAGGTGGTAAATTTTTTCCATAATACTTGCCATGAAATAGGCAATCTTTTCTGGAATAAATTCTTTAACTTCTTCTTCGCCCATGGCATTTAAAAGCATATTCACAAAACGAAGCACTGAAACAGGATTATTTTGCGTGATAAAATAAGCTTTGCCGCAAAGTTTTAGATTTTGTTTTTGCATCTCTCTCAAGGCAAGAACGTGGGCATAAGAGGCGTTTTCCACATACACGTGATCAATGAGCGCCTCGCCTTTTCCTATTAAGCGAAGTTTATTTTGTTTTTTCTTTTCTTTCAGACGAGGAAGGAAATGCTCATCGCCAGGACCCCAAATAAGATGAGGTCTAAGTGCCACGGTTTTTAAATTTTCTGAATTTGCCGCAAGTATCATCTTCTCCGCCATCGCTTTTGTTTTAGGATAAGCAGCTAAAAATTCTTGCGGATAAGATAATTCATTTTCATTTTGTCCTTCAATTTTTTTTCCTTGAAAGATGACACTTGGCGAACTGGTATAAATCAAATATTTCACGTTAAGATTTTGACACGCTTTTATAATATTCTGAGTCCCTATAACATTGGTTTCATAATACTCTTTTTCCTCTCCCCAAATACCTGCTTTGGCAGCGACATGAAAAACGGCAACGCACCCGCGCATAGCATTTTCAACATCACTGTAATGAGCGAGATCTCCTTGGATCTGTTTAATCCCCATACTCTCCAGCATGGGATAAGTATTTCGCGAAAAAGAAACGACTTCATCGTTCTCAAAAAGCTCGCTGCAAATATAACTACCTAGAAAGCCACCGCCTCCAGTGATAAAAATTTTCATATTTTATCCTTTGCCCAAATCGCCAATTTCTCTCTGAAAATTTTAGCATTATGTCTTATATCGACAGGAAACGCTGGGTGAATCAGAAAATGTTTTATGTCAGAAGTTTGAGGAAAGTTCTTCGCAATTTCTTTCGTCTCAAGCAAGGTTTGTTCTCGTAAATTGACATCTTCAAGTTCTAAACAAATAACTGGAATCATTTTATCTTTTTGAGACACGCCTACTAGAGCAGACCTTTTCACATTTTCATGGGCATTGAAAATTCCTTCAATGCATTCGGAATAAAGACCTCCTACTCGGTGGCTTTTGCGTCCGCAAAACCATAACTGTTTATTGTCATCAAAATAACCAAGATCGCCGACTCTATGCCAAAAAGTATTTCCATCTTTTATCTTTGCTAGCTTGGTGGCGCTCTCTCTATTAAAGTATGATCTTGTCACTTGATCTGCTCGAACAATTATTTCCCTCTCTTTGCCTTATTTAATCCTGCACTTGGAATGACATCAGTTATTCCT
>CAYQEW010000283.1:0-1721 GCA_964416605.1 uncultured Bacteriovoracaceae bacterium
GGTAGTAAAAACAAGAAATCAATAGCTGTGTTAATTTTTTTTCTATTGGCAACTTCAAGTAAACCTAACGATAAAAAAAAACCAGTTACTAGTGACAAAAAAGCTGAAAAGCCAGCTTGAATAGTCGTATTTTTTAAAGACCAAAACAGCTCTTCAAAATCAAAATTTCTAATAGCATGAGGTTTGAATAAATTAAAAAATAATACAAGAAAAGGACTGATAAAAAAAATAACAATTAAAAATTGTAACCTTTTGATATCTAGTAATTTATTTAGCAACTTTCTTCCCCTTCCTAGCATCTGACCATTCCTTTAAAAGACTTTCAACCTCTGTAACGCTAGGAATTTCAAAAAATGTATTTTGGGCCAAATCATCATTACTTTCAAATACTGTTCCTTTTACAACATCTTTAACTACAGGATACATAAAGTTTTTATTCATTATAATTTTTTGCCCCTGCTCAGTTAACATTAGATTCACAAAGTCTTCCGCTTTTTCACACTCTTTGCAATCTGAAGGAATACCCATAAATTCTACTTGAATAGGGTGTTTCTCTGTGAAATACAAAGCTTGGTATTGGTTATTTTTCTCGACAATTTGGTGATAAATTGGGGAAGTTGTATAAGAAAAAACATAAGGTGCTTGTTTTTTCATAAAAAGTCCGTAGGCAGTTGACCACGATGGAGAAAAACTATGCGCCTGTTCGATAATCTGCTGTAAAAAATTAGCATACTCTGAATCATTAAGTGATTTTTTAATCCAGTACAAAAATTGCATTCCAGGAGATGAGGTTCGAGGGTCTTGTAAAGCTAATTTTCTTTTAAATTGTGGATTTAAAAGATCTTTCAGGGATTTAGGAGCTGTCGCCACATCCTCTTTTCTAGCAACAAATGATAGCACTCCCCAATCATAAGGAACAAAATACTCATTGTTTAATGAAGCTTTAATCATTGGATTTATATCAATTTGAGTTAAATCAATTTTTCTCCACTTAATTTCACTTAGAGCTTTTTGTAAATCAAACTGATCAAAACCAATAACTAAATCAGCCCCCAATGTAGAACCTTCTAATTTAATTCTTTGTAATAAAATGCCTGCATCCGAAGCCTCTATAAAATCTATCTGACAGTCACATTTTTCTTCGAAAATTCTCTTTAGCTCTTCTCCCGGACCATATTTTGATATAAAAGAGGAATAACCAAAAATTCTTACCACTGATTTATGAGCTTCCATTGACGATTGTTTTTTAAAAAAACTAAAAATGAGTACAAAGAAAATAGTGGAAATGAAAATTATAAAATGTTGCATAAATTACCACCAAATCCCACGTCTTTTTTTATAAAAATAATAATCTACCCCAAGACAGCGACCAGCACCAATCCAAGCCATTACAAAATGAATAGCTAAAAATGTTTTCTGTAGTTCTTCTGCTTGTGGGCCAAGAATAAAGATTAAATTTAAGGATAAAAAAACACCAATTAAAGCCATAGGTCTGACTACGTATCCTAGTAAATAAGATACGGCTATTGCAAATTCAAACCCGGTAATCAAAAAAGCTAAAAATTGCCACTGAGGTATGAATTGACTTGAAATGATTAACTTATACCACTCTGGGGCATGACTCATTGGTAAAAACTCTGAAATAGATTCAGCAATTTTTGGTTTAATTAAAAAATCACCATTATATTTTTGTAATGCCGACTCAAGGTAATAGTATCCTA
>CAYQEW010000284.1:0-1718 GCA_964416605.1 uncultured Bacteriovoracaceae bacterium
GAGTTATTTTTATTTTGGCTTTTGCCGGTCTAGAAGTTTATCCTATTATTTTGGCTGGTTGGGCTTCAAGAAATAAATATTCGGTATTTGGATCTCTTCGTGGTTGTTCGCAAATTGTTTCCTATGAAATATCCATGGGCATGGCACTTTTGTCGATGCTCGTTGTTTACGGCACATTTAATATGCAAGAAATGGTGGCTTGGCAAAATGCCACTATTTTGGGTTTTCTTCCTGCTTGGGGAGTTTTTGTGAATCCGATTGGTGCTCTTATTTTTTGGATTGCCACTTTTGCAGAAACCAATCGTTTGCCTTTTGACTTAGCAGAAGGGGAGTCGGAAATTATTGGAGGTTACCATCTTGAATATGGTGCGATGAAATTTGCCCTTTTCTTTATGGCGGAATATGTCGCGATGATCATGGTTTCCGCGATGACTGCAACCCTCTTTTTTGGAGGTTATAATCTCCTTCCAGGTATGGAGTGGTTAGCACAAGCACTTTCTTCTGGTCTGGGTTTTACTGAAATAGGTTCTCAAAATCTCATTGCTTTTTTTCAATTCGCGAGCTTCTTTTTGAAAGTCGCTATTTCGATGTTTGTTTTTGTTTGGGTGAGATGGACTCTTCCAAGATTTCGTTTCGATCAATTGATGGATCTTGGTTGGAAAATACTTTTCCCTCTTTCCATTATTAATCTGATTGCAGTTACCTTGGCGGTATATTTTATAAAATCTTAGGAGCTATAAGTGGGAACAATAAACGTATCAGAAAAGCATCAGTATAAATTTCAAGACAGGTTTTATCTGTTTGCGATTTTTACAGGATTAAAAGTAACGATGAAAAGATTTCTGCGCGGATTCTTTTTACGAGAAAATGTCACAATTAATTATCCCGAAGAAAGACGAGATTATTCGCAGCGTTTTCGAGGGATGCATTTTATTTCAGTTGATAAAAATAAAACGGAAAACTGCACTTCTTGTTATCTTTGTGAAACAGTATGCCCTGCTGAATGTATTCATATTGTTGCAGAAGAAAGAACAGATGAAGAACATGTTTATGGCGTTACGAAAGAAAAAAAGCCACTGAGCTTTGATATAGATGCTCTTCGTTGTTGTTTTTGTGGTTTCTGTGAAGAGGCTTGTCCGAAAGATGCTATTAAACTTTCACGCAACTATGAAATGGCTGTTACTAACAGAGAAGATGCCTTTTATGACCTAGATCATCTTAAGCGCGATGTACAAGGGCGAGGTTAATATGAGTATCTCTTTAATTATTTTATGTGTTCTCACCGTGATATTAGGAATTAGGATGTTGTTTTCAAGTAACGCCATTAACTGTGCGTTATCTTTGCTCGGTATCCTTGTCATGACAGCTTGTATCTATGGGCTCATGGGAGAGCATATGCTCGCAACCCTTCAGCTCGTAGTATATGCCGGCGCGATTATGGTACTTTTTATCTTTTCAGTCATGCTTCTTAATTTAAGTAAAAGTGAAAATGATTACCGCAAAAATCCAATACTTTTTATTGGGGGATGTTTCATGGGAGTTATTTTTTTGAGCATTCTAAGCTTCGGAGCTTATCGCTACTATAATGGAAATTTCCCTGTTCGTGAGATGGGATTATTCTCTTTGGAAAATATAAAAAATTTAGGAGGAAATGCCAGAGTTATGTCTCATGCACTTTTTTCTCAGTACTTTATTTCTTTTGAGGTTATTTCCTTGGC
>CAYQEW010000285.1:0-1707 GCA_964416605.1 uncultured Bacteriovoracaceae bacterium
GCATAAGGTACTCATAATATTTAACCTTAAATCCATAAAATTTGGGAGCTAGCAAATTGTTCCAAGTTGACTCTACTGACCTTGGTAAAATAACTTGAGATATCTGCAATTCAACCATTAACTTTTGAATATCTCCTTGAGAAAAACCAATATAAAGAAAATTTTTCTTCTCTATTTTTTCTTCATTAGGTCTCATAAAATGTTGCACCAAATTTTTAAGCATCTCATTTCCTCTCAATGTTTAATTTGCAATTCCTTTGCCAATCATCAAACAAGAAAACAAGCATCATTGAGCCATTATGGCTCCAATTCGCTCTCTTAATTAGTATAACTCGGGATAAAAATGACACCAAGATGGGGAAAATTAGACCCTAAAAACAAAAAACCCACTCATTGAGTGGGTTCTTTGTTTTCTATTTTTTAAGAAATAATTATAGCATTTCTTTCCAAGCTTTACCTGGCTTAAATTTAGGTAAAGTTTTAGCTTTAATTTTAATTTTTTCGCCAGTTGCAGGATTGATACCTGTTCTTGCCGCACGCTTAACTTTTGTAAAAGTTCCAAAACCAATTAAAGAAACATCATCACCTTTCTTAATTGTTTTTTTAACAGTGTCTAAAAAACAAGTAAGAAAAAAATCTGCATCTTTTTTAGTCATAGTGTTAAGTTCTTTGTGAGTTAGAATTGCTTCTACTAGTTCTTTTCTGTTCATACAAACTCCTTTTTAGTTGTATTAGTTAATGTCTTACTAAAATGTTGAAGCATTTATTTGAAGATGACAATATTTTTTTTTGATTTATGTGAAAAAAGTGAGCAATTAAGGGGGGTTTCACCCCCTAATTGACTTAAAGCGTGATTTTACCGCGTTTAACAAGCTCGTTAACGATGCCTTCGAAGTGATTAAGAGGGTAAGCTCCTCTCACTGGTACACCATTTAAAAGAAAGCCTGGAGTGCCCTGAAAGCCGAATTCTCCAGCTTCTTTCATATCTTCTGCAATACGATTTTCAACTTCTTTTGAAGCCACATCTTTTGCTAATTTATCCATATTGGCTCCAAGTT
Source organism: uncultured Bacteriovoracaceae bacterium (assembly GCA_964416605.1). Classification (GTDB taxonomy): domain Bacteria; phylum Bdellovibrionota; class Bacteriovoracia; order Bacteriovoracales; family Bacteriovoracaceae; genus CAYQEW01. The sequence goes on from CAYQEW010000285.1 coordinate 1,059, forward strand.
TTTTCGCAACAGCTTTTAAAAAACCTTCGCCACTTTGAAGTTCTTTTTGGTTTTTATAAATCTCATCGTGAAATTTTATAGCAAGATCTCCACTTTGAAGTCTCATTGCTTCATAATATTTCGCAGCAGGCATCGCATGCGGATGAAAGCTAAGAGGTAAGTGTTTATAGACAAAACGAATTTTCCCTTTATATTTTTCCATGACTTCTAAAACAGTCGCAAATCCACGTGAACAAAATGGACACTCAAAGTCAGAATACTCAACGAGAGTAATGGGAGCTTCTTTCTCTCCTCGGAAAAGCTCATCACTTCTCAATTTAGCAACGAGTGGATTATTGTAACTTTCTTCTAATTTTTTAGCTTCCTCATCTTCTTGTTTTTTTTGCTTGATCAGCCTGTGCATTTTTTACTGCTTTATTAAGCGATTCAATAAAAGCTGAAGGATTGGCTTCAATCGAATCTGTAATGATTTCAGGATTTTCTTTAATCATTTTTTTTAAATCATCTTTAGAGATCTTAGCACACGAAGCAATTGACGCTAAAAGTAGCATCAGCATTAAATTTTTCATTGGTTTCCTTTGTTAGTAGTATATTACTATAAATACTATTTCATTTTTTAGAAATTGTGGAAAAAAAATTCCCCTATTAA
>CAYQEW010000286.1:0-1697 GCA_964416605.1 uncultured Bacteriovoracaceae bacterium
TTCCATAAATCATTCCAATATCGATAGTTTGCGCTTTATCGGTAATGCCATCAGCTAAGATGTTGGCAGCCTCATTAATCATTGGCAAAATAACTCTCATTTGAATTTCTCGCTCATCCATTTCTTTGTTAACACTTGGTAGTGTTTTTAAGATTTCTTGATTTATTGTTTGGCCACTTTCTACAGAATCATAAATATAAAAACCTTTTCCTGATTTTTTTCCTAAAAATCCTAAAGCTGTCGCTTTTTCAGATAAAGAACTCGGGGTTGCTCTTTTACCAAGTCCTTCCTGCATAATATGTCCAACCTTCACTAAGACATCAATTCCAATTTCATCCATAAGACGACAAGGCCCCATAGGCATTCCAAAATTAAGAACCGCATCATCAAGTTTTTTAATGCTAACACCTTCTTCAAGCAAATAAGCAGCTTCATTAATAAAAGGCATCAAAATTCTATTCACGAGAAACCCAGGTCCATCGTTAACAACAATAGGCGTCTTTTTTACTTTGAGCGCCCATTGATAAAGACTTGTAATAGTTTTTTCTGAAATATTTTGATGTTTAATAATTTCAACTAATGGCATTTTATGAACTGGGTTAAAAAAATGTAATCCCGCAAAGCGACTTGAATCACTCAGAGCATGAGCCATTTCATTGATACTAAGAGAAGATGAATTACTTGTAAGTAAACAATCCGCAGTGACATTTTTTTCAATATCTGCAAAAACGGATTTTTTAATATTCATATTTTCAACAACTGCTTCCACAACTAAATCAACTTTTTTAAAACCATTATAGGAGAGAGTTGGAATAATACTTCTTTGAAGTCTTTCAAAGTCATCGTTTGTAATTTTGCGTTTTTTTAATTCTGATTGGAAATTTTTTGATGATTGCTTTAATCCTAATTCTAGAGCCGCTTGATTGAGGTCTTTTAAATAAGGACTTTGATTATTTTTTGCAAATAACCACGCAATCCCTCCTCCCATTGTCCCAGCTCCAACTGCCGCTCCAACTTTAACCGCTTTAAAATTATCATTCGCTTTAGGATAAAGTTTTTTGGCATTATCCGTTAGGAAAAAAACATTGCGCAAATTTTTAGATTGAGACGTCTGAGAAAGTTCAGCAAAAATACTTGCTTCGCTTTGAAGGTAAGTTGCGCGCTCCTTGCCATAATTTTTTTCTACATGCTCTAAAATTTTAAGAGGCGCAGGATAGAATCCCTTTGTGAGTTTTAAAACATTTTCGCGAGCCTTTTGAAAAATAAATTTTCTCGCAACAAATGTTTTCATAATATAAGCTTGAACTGTCCCCTGTTTTTCTTCTGCTTGCTTAAGAAGGGTCGGCAGAAGAACCGTGGCAAGACTATAAAGTTTTTCTTTTGGCACTATAAAGTCTACTAATCCTATTTTCTTGGCTTTTTTAGCATCAACTTGTTTGCCTGAAAGAAGTAAATCAAGAGCATCTGGAAGCTGTAGTCTCAAAGGAAGTCTGTAAGTTCCACCAAAGCCAGGTAGAACTCCAAGCATAACTTCTGGTAAACCTATTTTAGTTTTCGGTGAATCTGTGGCGATGATAAACTTACAAGAAAGAGCCAATTCTAAACCGCCACCTAAACAAATACCATCAACAAGAGCAACGGTTGGAATAGTAAGGTCTTCAATCATATTAAATAATTCTTGGCCTGCAGAACATCCA
>CAYQEW010000287.1:0-1675 GCA_964416605.1 uncultured Bacteriovoracaceae bacterium
GAACCATGATTGGAATTTCAATTAGTCTGTGGCGTATAACTTTCCCCATAAATGATACTTCTATACAGCATTTAATCCAAGGTGCCTCTGAATCTTGATCAAAATCCTTATTATCATCATATTTTGGAAATCTACCAATGCCGCCGATACCATTACCTGCTATTTGAAAATCCACTAACTTATGCAATTTTTCATCATCTAAATCAAAATTAATATTTTCAATCCAGAAGTTGTACAATTCAAATGCTCTCATATAACTTAACTGGTAGTTATATACTTTATCGTTATTTGGTAAATCTGAAGAACGACCAGAAATGATTACCAGATATGATAAATCTTTCATTTTATCATCAGATTCTTTTTGAGTTTTTAATTTTTCAATTATTTCTTTCAACTTATTTCCTGTTTCAAGCAATGAAGTTTTTATATTTTCATAATCAGGAATAGATTGCTTATCTATCTTGGATTTACTTTTGTAATACAATATTTGTTGGGATAGACGATATCGTTTATATTCTTTTTCATATATAAAAAATTTCTTATCTGCCATTAATACTTTTAGGTTATTCTTAATTTCTTCTATTTTATTATACTCTTCTTCTTTAATTTTATATTTCTCTTTTTCTTGGGAAAACTGATTATAGCTTAAAATGAAAAGTACAAGCACGATGAAAAATAAGCATGTCATTAAATCGACAAATCCTGGCCAAAAATAATCTTCGGATGATTCTTTTAACATTTATGATCCAAATAGTTTTGCAAAAAATCCTTTTTTCTTTTCTTTTGTTGCGTTAAGTATCTCTGTTAATTTTGTATCTATTTCACTTTTCATATTCTCGATTTTGCCTGAATTATTTTTAACAGTTTCTTGAATGGCATTAAAATTACTCACAGAAACCTTAATAAAATTTACTTCCTCTTTTATAATATTTAAGTTTACAGGTAAAATATTGTTTTCAATAAATGATTCATTGATTCTTCTGGTTTCTTCTATAAACTCTAAGTTATGTTTCATTTGTACCCCTATTTTTTCCTCAAATTCATTTCGTGAAAAATTTAAATCATTTAAGCTAGTTTGATTCATGCTTTTAAGAGTTCCTATGTATTCATTTGAAATTTTTTCTATCCCGTTATTCAAGTTCTTCATTAGAATTTCCGAATCTATTTTAATTTTCTGTAAATCTCCGTAGTAGGAATTTAAAAATTCTATTAATCGATTTGATCTTTCTAAATTTGTCTCTGTATGCTCAAATATACGGCTTAATTTATCCTTTAACCCTGTTACGTCATCAAAAGTTTTTATGAGACTCTTCGTAGATCTTTGCATTGATGTAAAAAGAGTCTTTGATTGTTCAGCAATTGCGTTTAATTCATTAAAAAAAGCCTTAGTTTTATCAACTGTTTCTAACAAATTATCAGTAGTTGAAATAATTTTATCAAATAACTTTGTAGAAGTTGAACTTATCTTATCAAGAATTTCCTTGTTTGATTTTACAATTTCAGTCAGCTTAAGTTTTTTTAATTCAATTAAATACTCTTTTTGATTTTGCAAGTTTACCGAAATAAGTGAAATAGATTCTTTAAACGTATGAATATTATGTGAAAAATTAACATTAAATTCCTCATTAAATTTATCTAAAACTCCCCGAATATTCATTAAACTGTTATTCATATC
>CAYQEW010000288.1:0-1674 GCA_964416605.1 uncultured Bacteriovoracaceae bacterium
TGGTCTTACTGTTCTTACTATGGCTTATGCCATCGGTCACATTTCTGGTTGTCATTTAAATCCAGCGGTCACTCTTGGTTTAACCGCTGCGGGAAAATTCGATAAAAAATTAGTGCCTGGTTATATTCTGGCACAAGTCATTGGTGGCGTTATTGCTACGGGCTTACTCGTATTTATTCTTGGTGGAACTTCAAGCGGTTTAGCTGCAAACGGCTACGCTGAACTTTCACCAGGTGGCTACAGCATGATGGCTGCTTTCGTCATGGAATTTGTTCTTACTTTTATGTTTCTTTATATTATTCTTGGTGCAACAAATGAAAATGCGCCAAAAGGTTTTGCTCCGATCGCTATCGGTCTAGGCTTAACTCTTATTCACTTAATTGGTATTCCTGTAACGAACCTTTCTGTTAACCCTGCAAGAAGTATGGGACCTGCACTTTTCGTAGGTGGAGTTGCTCTTCAACAAGTTTGGTTATTTTGGGTTGCTCCTATTCTTGGGGCAGTTGCAGCAGGCTTAGTAAAAAGAAAGTGTTGCGCGTAATTATTTGATTATTTTTTTAAGAGCGAGGCATTCTAGCCTCGCTTTCTCTCTTTATTTTTTACTTTCTTCAATTTTCCTTACTAAAAATTTCTGAGATGGTGACAATTTATTCAACCAAGAATCCATAACCTTATCATCTCCTGAAGAAAAACTATAACCATTGATTCTTGCCGCAACGGCTTCCCTCACGCCATAATAAGCAATTAAATAACGTGCTAAATTGATATTAAGATCTTCTTCAAAATCTTCCCAAACAAGATTTTTAACATCTGAATATAAATCAAAATCCTTAAAATCTTCAATTTTTTGAGCACTAATACCTAAGTTATAAAACATCTCATCAATAGATGCTCGGAAGTTACACTTTACTAAAATATTTTGTGTTAATGCTGAAATAGTATAAGTCGTATTTGAACTTAAAATTTCCCCGACACTCCCTTCTCTAGAAACTTCACTTACGCGAATAATTAAACCTTGCTCAGAAAAATAATGTCCTAGAACTAACCCCGACTGCATCGAACAAGTCTTTCCTAAAGTATCTCTTAAAGTCATTTTATTAATAAATTTTCCATTATTATAAGTCCCCATTTTTCTCGGGAAATAGCTTTTTACTTGAAAATAACTTTGATTTGCAAAGCTTGAAATCGCTCCAAAAGAAAACAATAAAACTATTAATTTTTTCATAAAAACTCCTTAATTAAATTGATTCTACTCTTCATTTTGTTTTTTTCATTAGCTTTGAAAAAATTACAAAAGCACTGTCAACAGAATAGACAAACTCGTGTCTCTAACAAAAAAGTTTTGAACATTCGGGCATATGGCAATCTGGCCAATGAAAACAGGTCTCAGTATTTTAACAAGCCCGTCTTCGTCGACCTTCCATGTAATATTTATCCAGCAGGATGAATATTCTTTTAAATTTTTTAATCTCAGCTAACATTTTTTTGATGTTTAAATTCATTGCCATTTCTTTATTCTTTCTTTGTGCTAACTGCTTTTCTCAAGACCTTGAGATCTTTGTCAAAGAGTTAAAATATAGTCAAAATAAAGTAGCGGAATTTAACTATGTCGCGAATGCAGCAAAAGAGCTCGGCATTAAGCATGTCTATCTCTTCGGAGGCACCGCAACCAGC
>CAYQEW010000289.1:0-1669 GCA_964416605.1 uncultured Bacteriovoracaceae bacterium
AAACCTTGCGAAGAATTATCTGCGCTTTTTCCAAGGAGAGAGACAATAGTTCCGCCTACTGCGCCTATTCCCAAACCCAGAATTCCGCCGAATGTTTTCTCTGTACCTGTTGCAAAACCAAGTGCTTCAATATCCTTCAATGAAACCTGAACATAACGTGATATAGCTTTAGGATTTTTTACATCGTCAAATTTTTTCCTGATAATGAGATAGTCTTTAGTCAATACATCAAGATATACTTCTTTGTAAGAGGTATGGTTACGATCAAAAATAAGAGCCTTATGATTCTCTTTAAAAGTAATGGAAAAAACTGCAGGAGTATTTAATGCAATGGTATCGCTCTGTGAGAAACAAAGATTGGAAAATAATAAGAGAAAAAGAGCAAACACGGGTTTCATAAAATTCAGGTGTTAAATTATAAATTAATTATTTTTATTAAATTGGATGCCTCGTTGTATTATAGAAAGAATTTTCGAATATTTTTTATTCAAGTCGTTATCATAACGTGAAAGTTCAGAAGTTTCATAATCATTATAAATTCCTCCCAGTAAATACCCAAGACCTGTTCCGCATACAAAACCTATTGCTGTACTTGTAGCAATAGATTTACTGCTTCGTGAATCATAGAGCTTATCTTGTTTTTCTGCCAGCACTCCGAGTATAATCCCGGCTGCAGTTCCCACACCCATACCAAGCAATGCACCGAACATTGATTTATCTCCTTTGATATAACCAAGTTCTTTAATATCTCTTAAAGGCACACGCACTGATTTCCTGTTCATTAGAGGATAAGTATCCGATTTATGTTCAATTATAAGAAAATCTTTTGTTAATGTATTTAAATAAACTTCGTTATAAGTTGAGTAATCGGTAAAGGAAATCTTTTCTTTTTTTTCAGGATTAAGATAGGTTATCTTAAAAATTTTTGGAGTGTTGAGTACAATCGTATCGCTTTGTGAGTAACACTTGTTCACTAAAAGAGAAAAAAGCAGCAGTATAAAAATCTTCATTTAAAATTTTTTATTCTTGAGAATTTATTGCTTTCATTTATTTCCATAGGATTCTTATCAAACCAAACTATAAATTTGTCCCACAGTTCTTCGTTTTTACTTTGCCATATCTGTTCATTCTGCTTATCACCGTCAAGCAAAATCCAGTAATTATAAGCTTCAAGAAATCCCGCATCCTGAATTTTTTTTTGATAATCAAAAATTATATTAGGAAACTTTTCATTATCACCTTTAGAAAAATAATTATTGAGAAAATTTGTTCTGATCCTGTTCATAGAATTTATATCTATTTTTTTTTCTCCGACTGCAGCTAGTGCCATGCCGCCGTCAAAAACCGAAATAGCAGAATAAGAGGATAACAGTTGATCTACCATTGTTTTTCCGATATCGTTTTTACCAATATAAATATTATTATCAGTAAAACTTGTTTTGATGGAATTATCTTCAAAAGTATATCCCTTCTTATATACTTCGAACATCATTTTGCTTATCTGTTCGGTACGGTTCGAATTTTTTTCCAGATTTAAAAAAATCTCTCCGTAAATAAGACTCCATATAGGATTTTTTGAAGTAGCCCATAACATTGAGGCCCAATAATAATTAGAAGGATGCATCGGCGCTACTTCAATTCCTTTTTCAAAATATTTTAAGGCTTCGTC
>CAYQEW010000290.1:0-1667 GCA_964416605.1 uncultured Bacteriovoracaceae bacterium
AAAAAAATTACGAAATTTTTCACATTCTCTCATTTTTTCATTTTGTTTATTAAGTATTTCTTTTAAAGCCAACTCTAATGACAAAACACCTAAAGTGTTTATCGTTCCGGAAGAAAAAATATTGTTGATTTCCTCCATGAGAAAGAGTTGCAACCATTGAGCTTGATTTTTTTTTTATAAAAGTCCAGCCTATACCCTTGAGTGAGCCAAATTTATGGCCTGAAAATGAAATAGCATCTGCTTCAAAGGGAATTTTTTGAAAATTATAAACTTTGCCCACAGCCTGTGTCGCATCAATATGAACAAATACATTTTCTTTTTTCATCTCCGTCAAGATGTCAGGTCCCAGTATTCCTGTTTCGCTATTTACCCAAGTCCAATTGAGAAAAATTTTTTCATCACACCCTGATAATAAATTCTTCCAATAGTCCGTATTGTACTCTCCGTCTTTTTTCAAATCGATACTGTGCATAGTCGTGAGAGGATAATTTTTTTCAAGAAATGAAAGCTGTTCCGTAACACAAGAATGATCTGCTGAGCTAAAAATATAATTCCATTTCTCTAAACAATGATTAAAAGCATAACCTTTTAAAATTGCATTAAAGCCCTGAGTGGTGCCTGAATGGAAAAAAAGATCGTAATCATTTGCTAAGCCAAAACTATGCAATAAAAAGTCTTTTGCTCTTTCAAAAATAATTTTACTTTTTTTACCAATTTTATGTTGAGAAGAAGGATTAAGAAAATCAACTTCACCCTCTCGCAAAAGCTTTAAAACACTATTTGCAAGAGGGGAAGTTGAATTAAAATCTAAATAATACATTTAAGAATTAATATCTCTCCATGCCATAAAAGGAGAAGGGATATGAGTACTTTCAATTGGATTATGAGTTACAGCATAACGACGACATAGGTCACCCACCGAAGTAGTTGCCAAATAATCGTTCATCAAAACTCCTAAGTTTTCAAAATATTCTTTGGTTGCTTTTAGTTCAGGAGTATCCATAACGAGAATATTATTTTCATCCATATGCGCGTAAGGAGTTTCTTTTAACGTGTATTCTGCATCAACTCCAGAACTTGCTGAGCCATCAATCTCGGAGCAGGAAAAACGACTTTTGCTGGTTATTTCATAGATGATCGAGAAGTAGTGAGTCCTACTTATAAGCTTATTTCAGAAATTGGATTATTTTTACATGCCGATTTTTATAGATTAAATGATGCTCAGGAGCTCTATTTTTTAGGAATTGAGGACTACTTGGCAGATAAAAAATATTTTTTAGTCGAGTGGGGAATAAAGCATTTTTCTACACTCAATCAAATATTACCAGAAGAGTTTAATTATTATAAACTAGATATTTCTCAAGAGCAGTTATCGGATTTTAGAAATATTATTTTATCAAAAATACACGCTGATTTTTAGTTGACGTAGTCCCTTAAAATAAATCATACTAATATTGTAAGTTTAATAATTATACCATGGAATGGTAAATTTAATATTTTCGCCAACACTTTCCAAAATCTCTTTCATAAAGATTTCATCCATCGAGCGAGATAGAACATAACCTCCACCTGGGCCTCTGACAGATTTTACAATTTTGCCAGTTCTTAGCTTTCTGAATAGCTGTTCTAGATAATGCAAACTAATTGCTTGTCTTGCTGAAATTTCC
>CAYQEW010000291.1:0-1659 GCA_964416605.1 uncultured Bacteriovoracaceae bacterium
GGGAGCACTTCCAGAGATCGGTCTTCGTGCCAAACTTTTTTCCAATAGCTCTGGAAAATGGGAGAAATCTTCAGGAGACAGCGCTAAATTCGGTCTGACCTCAGCCGAACTCCTTTACGCTGTTGAACTTCTTAAAAAAAATAAACTTATCGAAAAACTTACCCTCTTTCATTTTCATATTGGCAGTCAAATTCCAGATATTAAAACATTTCACGAATGTTTTTTTGAAGGAGGCCAAATATTTGCAGAACTCTGTAAATTAGGGGCTCCGATGCGTTATTTTGATACGGGAGGGGGCCTTGGCGTTGATTATCTTGGACAGTTTACCAATAACTACCCTTCTATTAATTACACAATCAAGGATTATGCCCGCTATATCGTCACGACACTCAAAGAAATTTGTGAGCGCGAAAAAGTAAAAGAGCCCTCTATTATCACCGAAGCAGGTCGTGCACTCACGGCACACCATTCGTGTGTGATTCTCAATGTTTTTGGCGAAGTATCCTATAAAGATAATTTCAATGAGCATATTGAAACATTTAAAACTCAAAACTCATTATGCAAAAAAAATGAAATCGCTCTATGACATAAAAAAATCGACGCGCCCTCACGAACAATTTAACTGGGCTATTGTGACGAGAGCTCAAGCCATGGATGCTTTTAAAATGGGACTTCTCAGTCTCAGCGAGAAAGCTTTTATTGAAAAATATTTTTGGCTAATCATGGAAAAGTTAAGTACGTATACAGAGCTTCACGAATCCCTTGAAAACAAACTCGTCACTCAATATCTTTCGAACTTCAGTGTTTTTCAATCGATTCCTGATTCTTGGGCTATTGACCAACTTCTTCCCGTTGTCCCTATTCATCGCCTGAATGAAGAACCCACCCAAATTGCAACTCTTGCTGATATTACTTGTGATAGCGATGGTAAAGTAAATCACTTTATCGGTGAAGATGGTGAAGTGGATACAACTCTTCTCCATTCCCTGAAAGAAAATGAATCCTATTTCATTGGCATTTTTTTTAACAGGTGCCTATCAAGACGTTATGGGAGATAATCACAACTTAATGGGGCGTTTAAGTGAGGCTCATGTGTACTATGACGAAGCGGAACCGACAGGATTTTATATCGAAGAAATAGTCCCCGGAGAAACACCTTCAGATGTTCTAGAGACTCTTAAATACAACCCTCTTCATATGTGCTCAAAAGTGAAAAAACAAATTGATAAGCGTATTAAAGAAGGAAAAATCATGCCGCGCGAAGGGGTAAAGCTGATTGATTTTTATGAGAAGTGTCTTAAGGGTAGTACTTATTTAAACTTTAAATAAAATACGGTTGCCAGAGCCCCGTGTCCAGCTTTGCCAAATGCCCAGTTTTTCAGATCGTTTGATGTTTAAGGTATTAAGGTTTGAGTAAATGTTGTTCATGCTTCTGCCAAAATTCCATTAAAATAAAATAATTATTTTATCTCGCAAAATTTTATCGAAGCCACAAAACCGTTGCCAGATTCCGGTGTCCTGCTTGCCAATTCTGCCCAGTTTTTTTTAGATCGTTTGAAGTTTGATGTGTTAATGTTTGAGTACAAGCTTAGGTATTCCTCCATAGCTTGTATAAATGTGCACCGAGAATATCGGATAATGGGTTAAGAGTAGCCGTTT
>CAYQEW010000292.1:0-1648 GCA_964416605.1 uncultured Bacteriovoracaceae bacterium
AGGCTCTGCTTGATTCAAGTGAAAAGTTTTATGAATTAGCTCATTATGCAAACCATGGAATAGATATAAAAGGAGCGAGTTTTAGTTTTTCTAAAATGGTGGAAAGAACCAAAGGAGTTGTCTCTAAAACTTCGGAAGGAATTTCTTATTTGATGAAAAAAAATAAAGTCACTGTCTTAACAGGGCATGCGAGCTTTATTTCTCCTTTTGAAATAGAGGTAAAGGGAAAAGAAACCCAGAAAATAAAATCAAAATATTTTGTGATTGCCACAGGATCAAAACCAAGTCAGTTGCCAGGTATTGAAATTGATAAAAAAAATATCATTACCTCCACGGAAGCTCTTTATTTAGAAAAACGCCCCGATGAAATGGTTGTTGTGGGGGGCGGAGTTATTGGACTTGAGCTTGGGAGTGTTTATGCTCGTCTGGGAACGAAAGTAACCATTGTTGAGTATGCTCCTTCTATTCTTGCAACAATGGATGCAGAACTCGCCAAAGAGATGACTAAAATACTTAAAAAAAATAAAAATATTGAAATTTTGATAGGCTCTTCCGTTAAAAAAGTAGAAAGCACAGCCAAGGGAGTAGAGGTTTTTGTTGAAAATAATGCAGATAAAACAATGAAATCAATTAAGGCGAATAAATGCCTTATGGCGGTGGGAAGATCTCCTTATACTCAAGGCTTAGGGTTAGAGGTTATTGGGATTGAAACAGATAAGCGAGGCGCCATTCTTGTGAGTGATGATTTACAGACAACTCAGCCGCATATTTATGCGATTGGCGATGTCGTAAAAGGCGCAATGCTCGCTCATAAAGCAGAAGAAGAGGGAGTGAGTGTTGCGGAACGAATTGCAGGTCAAAAACCTAAAATTCATTATAATTTGATTCCTGGAATTGTTTACACCTGGCCCGAAATAGCTAGTGTTGGCGATACTGAAGAGCAATTAAAAGCAAAAGGTATTCCCTATAAAAAAGGAAAATTTCCTTATATTGCTTCAGGGCGAGCGAGAGCAAGCGATGAACTCGATGGTTTTATAAAAGTTTTGGTGCATGAAAAATCAGATGAGATTTTAGGGGTTCATATGATTGGGCCACGGGTTGCCGATCTTATTGCGCAAGCGGTGATTGCAATGGAATTTAAAGCCAGTGCGGAAGATATTTCAAGGTGCTCTCATGGACACCCCACTTATAGTGAAGCAATTAAAGAAGCCTGTTTAGATGCGACAGGAAAAAGGGCGATTAATATATGAAAAAAATTTTTTTCTTTTTGCTTTTAACGAGCTGTGCCGCAACGACTCCAACGCCCACTCCAGCTCCAACGGTTGCTAGCACGAATAAAGCGTACGGGCTGACTCCTGAAATAAAACAAAAGTTGAGTAAGCTAGTTCCTCATTGGAAACAATGTGTTTCTCAGTACGCCGCGGCTATTCCAGGCGATGAGTACAGTGAACTCAATCTTTCTTTTTATCTCAATCAAGTAGGGACTGTGACACAGTCGAATTGGTCTTATAGTGATTATCCTGATGCGGTTCCCAATGAACTAGTGGGATGTTTAGATAAGATTTTAAAGTTTCAAAATTATGCCGTTCCTTCAGGGAGTTTATCTCATTCCGTGATGATTCCAGTTAAGTTTTTTGGGGCTAAACCT
>CAYQEW010000293.1:0-1648 GCA_964416605.1 uncultured Bacteriovoracaceae bacterium
TTTTTTTATAGTCTGCAATTTTTCTTTGATTCCCTGCATCTGCATAAAGAGCAAGCTCATTAGGCACTAAGAAATTTCTCGCGTATCCAGCAGCAACGTTTACAATTTCTCCCGCTCCGCCAACATCTTTTACTTTTTTGGTCAATATTACTTTCATATCATTCTCCTTTTTGTATAATTCGATCAAAATTTATCCATAAATCAAAAAGCCCCATCAGGGCGACTAACCACCATGCAAAAGTAAGTAAGCTCACTACTAAAAAAGTTCTAAACAAACCATATATTTTAAAGCGATTGAGTAAACGAACTAGAATTCCATATCCTTGAAAAAAATAAAACACTCCAATAACTAAAAGTAGTGTGTTGATGATCCAAATATAAGATGAGATTTGTAAATACTCACTTCCTAAATGTAATCCCAGTAAAGGAATCACAATCCAGATAACAAAATCGTATACTTTAAAATGAAGTAGCTCTTGATCGGAATATCGCCCAAACTGTGTCACGATATACTGACGAACTTTTAAACTCATATAAAGATTTATCCAAGCCATAAAAAAACAACCCACAAACAAATATCCTGGGAACTCCATTCTGATTCGTTGTGCGAGAGCTAATGGGTTTTCAAAAAGAGACAATATCTCTAATCCTTGTGTTCCTTGAGAACCGAGCAGTATATCTTTTTGAGCCTTGAATTGTTCACCCATGATTTTTATTTGTTTCGTTAAAAAATCAACTGATGAATAACCACCCAAATGAAGTACTAATAAGGTCACAATAAACAAAGCCATTCCCAAAAACATAAGTGTTTTAACTGGATGAAAATCTCTTCTCAGTGACTCATAAATGAATGCCGCAATCGCACAAAATGCTCCGTAAGTCCCCACTAAAAAATAATGATTTCCTAAAAGCAATAATGAACAAAGCGCAAACGAAATAAGTACAAAGTAGTGTCCTTTCGCAAAAGGAAATTGTAGAAGCACCAAAACAATCGGCACGATGGCCATTGGCAACAAAAATCCAGACATGATCATCAACACTGATGAAATCAGCATCAAAAGCATGCGCAAAAGAAATGATGGAGCCATATAATTTTGGTTCACTACTCGCAGTCCTTTTTATTGAGCAATATGGTTTGATAAATGGCTGATAAGTCCCATACATCTTCCACGTTTAATAGAAGCGTTCGCCATTCTTTGAAACTTTGGTGAAAGTCCAGTTACTCTTGCTGCTGAAATTTTACCAAACTCATTCACTAGCCAAGAATAGCTGCGTGGAGCTTTCCAATCTGGTTTAGTGTTTGTTGAAGCAAAAAAACAAGTGCGTTTTTTAGAGAAACCTTTTTTCTCTTTTCTGTCATCAAAATCATCTTCATTGTTTTCATCAACGACGTTAAGAGCTGCATGGTCTTTTAGGATTTGAGCTTTTTCAGCATCTGCTCCCAATTTAACGATAATGAATTTATGAATAGATTCATTGATTCCATAACGTCTCTCTAACTCTGCGTTTAAAGTCATATCAGCTGTCTGATACATAAAATAAACATAGCGTCCGTGAGTTGTTCCGTTTGCCATTGGTTGGGCAAAGCGTTTTGTGCCCCAATCTTCTTCGATAAGTAGCTCGGCGTTAACTTGAGCAAAGCTCTCCT
>CAYQEW010000294.1:0-1638 GCA_964416605.1 uncultured Bacteriovoracaceae bacterium
AAGGCGGAGGAAAAATGAAGTCACCTTATAAAATTTATGCCCTATTTGTTTTACTGCTTGCTTTAGCAAGTTGTAGCAACAAAAACAACGACACCACCTATGGCAATGCCTTAACAGGAGGAAGTAGTGGGGATGCGGCTATCCTAGCCTCTCTTGAATCCCAAATTGTTTGCTCTACTCAAAGCACAGGAAGTATTTCAACACAAAATATGCCTGGCACTTGGAATAGCTATAATCAATTTAATCAAAATCAAAATCTCAATATGAATCTTAACTGGGGCTCTTACTCCAATTATAATTCAACCATGTGGAACGTGCCTTCTGCTTATCAAATGCAGCCAACTGGACAGAGAGTTAAGCTCGGGGTGCGTTCTCAGTTAGATGCTTCAGGTAATGTTATTAGTAGAACCAAAATGAATCCTGTTATCCCTACTCCTTCTGCAAGTGTCACTTCTTACTATGGACGAACTGAGATGGGTGATATTATTTTATTTAGAGATTTTCCAGGACAAAATGTACGAGAAGTTATTGTGAGTATGTGTGATCGTGGATTTCTTGGAAGTTACTCTTATGGAAATCTTCAACAGGCAGCTCAACAATTTGCTTCCATTCAGCCTGGAAGAATTCCAATACGTGTTCTTCCAAGCGTTAATGGTGGAGGATGTAATTTAAGTCAAATTATGATGGGAGAAATCATCGTATTTTTTGGAGCGGGAGCCTTCCCTCTTTATCCAGCACCCCTCAACCTACAATTGTTTGGAAACCCAACATCTTATTGTGGTACTTACTTACAACAATAACTTACTTATCTGAAGTCATAGCTTGGGCAATGACTTCAGATAAATCTTGCAAGTACTCATCCTGTTCAATCTTTTTAAATTCTACCAAATGACTCATAAAACCTGCCTCAAGCAAAAGACTAGGTCGCTGGCTCAAAGCTAATACATAAAATAAACCAGCTTGGGTTTTTCTAAGCCTGACGAGATGCTTCGGTGTAATAGATTTTATAAAATTATTTTCAATTTCACGAGCAATAAACTTTGATTGTTGTGAGGTTTGAGTGACTATAATATCTAATAAAAGTTTATTTAAATCATGATCTGAAGTAAGTTTTTCATTGTTTTCCACTGATTCAATTTTCTTGATTGCCTTATTGGAAGCATTGTCGAGATAGTACATCTCAAAACCATTATGCTCTTTTGTCTCACTTGCATTAAAATGCAGCGAGAGAAAAAAATCAGCTTTGACTTGATCTGCAAGACTTGATCTTTCTTGAAGAGATTTCGTAACATCTTGAATGCGAGATAAATAAACTAAATGACCGCGCTCTTGTAATGAATTTTTTAAAATTTGAGCCCATTTTAATGTTAAATCTTTTTCAAAGACAATTTTTTCATCGTTAAATTTTGATGCGCCTAATTCAGCTCCTCCGTGACCTGGATCAATAAGAATCGTCATCGATTGCAGAGAAAAACTTATAAAAAAAGTTATCAATAATTCTTTCATTTGTTCACGTTAAAAGATTTTGAATTTGTAATAAACCTTCCCAAACATTTTTTTTCATAACTGGGTTAATGAGTAGGTAATCAGGATGAAATAAAGGCATAATCTTTACCTCTTGTTCATGGCCATTAAAAA
>CAYQEW010000295.1:0-1628 GCA_964416605.1 uncultured Bacteriovoracaceae bacterium
TCTTTATTTTAAATTTAGATTCACCATGTTTTAAATCACTCACAAATTCATCAACGTCTTGAAAGTTACGATAGACCGATGCAAAGCGCACATAGGCAACAGGGTCAAGAAGATGCAAGTAGTGCATCACAACTTCTCCCATTTTGGCTGTCGTTACTTCTTTTTCATTATTTTCTAAAATAGTGCGTTCAATGCCAGATATCATTGCTTCAAATTGATCCGTTGAAATAGCTCTTTTTTGGCATGCCTTCGCGATTCCTCCGCGCAATTTTTCTTTATTAAATGGTTCGCGACGACCGTCATTTTTTACGACAAGTGGCATATCGAATTCAATATGTTCGTGAGTTGTAAAACGTCTTTCACATTGTTGACACTTTCTTCTGCGACGAATATTGAGCCCCTCATTCTGGGTTCTTGATTCGAGTACTTTCGTCTCAATGCAGTTACAAAAAGGACATTTCACAGGAGAGCCTTAACTTCTTTTTCGGTATAAGGTCTAATATGCGTTGATTGATTTTTCAAGAACAATATCGATAGAGAATCATTTCCAAATACCGTCGTATTAAAAGGAATACTAAGGTCTTCTCCAAAATAATTTTCTAAATAAAAAATAAAATCAGACGTTGAGTATATTTGATAAGCAAAATCGCGGTAAAAAGATTTCAGCGCTGGTTTCATCCCACCTTTTACTTTTAATTTGTAATCGAGGTAAGCAATGAGACGAGCACCATTGCTGTAAGCGCCCATATCCGTGATGCGTTGGTAGACAGAATGAGCACCAAGATTATCTTGATTGACATAAGTTGATGTGTTGTAACCGTTATCTCTCCAACTTGCTAAAGCTTCATCAATCCAAGAAGCATTACCATTACTTGGCTGAGCACTTCGAGCAAAATAAGAGTGGTGCAGTTCGTGGCCTAGCGCATGTTCAGCCGTAGCGGTTGCTCCAGCATACTCCATTCCACCACCCCAAGGAGAAGTGATATAGATAATAACTTCGTTATGAGGCCATGCCCCGTAGTCTCGCTCTAACTCATTTAAAATAACTTTAGTTTTAAAAAGAATATTGGGCAGATCAGCACTGCCTTCTTTGGTGTAAATAAAGATATTGCGATTAAAACCATCAACCGACTTATAAACACCACTTGTACATTTAAATTTTTGAGAGTTAATAATATGAAGGTACATAGAAGAACAATTGTAGAATTTAGGATACTTAGTTTCCCAATGATTGATACCAAGCTTTGAAGTACTTCCATTGGTAATAAGAGAGTGTTCAACCAGTGAGCCTATAATGTTTATATCCGCAACCATTGCGTACTGATCGTATTGTAAATTGGTCGGAAGATATTGTTCTAGAAATCTTCGGTCATCAAGATCGCTCATATCTTGAAAATATTTCACTTGGTTATTTGAAAAATCGAGATTTTTTTTAATTTCACTTGTTAAAGAAAGAGTGTGCTCACCTGGCTCTACATTTAAGTCTACGTACTTTAACTCAGTGATCGGATTCAGTTTATCAAAGAGAGTTAATTTTTTTGCGGTAGTTGGGAAACTGTCAATACTAAGTTCTTTCGCTTCTTCAACTAAATCAAAGAGTGGTTTACCTATTTCAAATGTCTGAAATT
>CAYQEW010000296.1:0-1622 GCA_964416605.1 uncultured Bacteriovoracaceae bacterium
GCGATACTGGACTTCATAATTCTATCTAAAGCTGATGGCGCGCTAGAAGGAACATCGCGCTCAACAATATCAATTTTTTTTGTATTTAAATTAGGACTATCATTGAATTTGGGCTGACCTCTTGATTGCCTAACGGGCTTGCTATCCTTTGAAAATACTGCGTTATTCGTACTTGACTGAGGAGCAGGTGAAGTTCCTTTTTTTGATCGATGCCCAAGGCTGTCTTCGCCAAATACAGGTGACTTTAATTGCTGACTTTTATGTTTTTTATGTTTATCAAGATAAATAATTTTGGTTATTCTCTCTTCAATTTTTTTCTCTTCCATTCTAACTTTATCGACGTGAATAAAAGCTAAAAAAAGAGCAACCGGCAAAAATACTGCCACAACTGTGCTCATAACTTTCATGAGTAAAGCGTCTTTTCTATAAAGCTTTGGCAGTAATGTGTCTGGAGGAGCTGGAACTTTACGTATCCAAATATCAACATTGTTTATGTTACCTCGAACATAACCATCTTCTC
This sequence comes from uncultured Bacteriovoracaceae bacterium, assembly GCA_964416605.1. GTDB lineage: Bacteria > Bdellovibrionota > Bacteriovoracia > Bacteriovoracales > Bacteriovoracaceae > CAYQEW01. Next base: position 521 of record CAYQEW010000296.1, read on the forward strand.
TAACTTGTTCATTGGCTTGTAAGTAACGAGATGAATCACTTGTCACAATTTCAAAATTGAGTGCCTGTTGAGGATAAAAATAAAGAGAACCATCACGAACAGATAAAAATTTAATTGATTTTTGATCAACTTGCGTAGGAAGAAGAATCGTTTTCAAATCTTCTCTTTGTGAAGAAATATAATAGTCATTGTTTTTAAAAGGAAGATAATTAATAGAAAAAATATTGCCCGAAACATTAACGACAACTTCTAATGCTAATTTAGAATGATCGTACTTGAAAATGGGATAGAGTTCATCTTGATTTTCAAAAATATATTTTGTTTGCAAATCAAAATCTCTAGAAAAATAAAAATCGTTAGGTGAAATTTTTATTTTAGCAGAAGCTCTTTTTATTTCTTTTATATCTGGTAAATGAGGTATCTTTTGAGTTAAACGTATCCGAGTTTTTTTACCAAGGTAAATTTCTTGTCCTATGCTTATTGGAGAAAAAATTATTTTCTTATTATCTATCCAAGTACCTTCCTCGGAATTCATATCATAAATACATATTTTATGAGTAGAAATAATTTCAAGAACTGCATGAATAGGAGAAACTCCTTCATCATCAACCATAATGTCACATTGAGGAGAATTTCCTATTGAAAAGCGTCCAATAGTCAGAGATTTTTCAGAGTCTTCTTGCCCTGCGATCTCACAAAAAATATCACCTACACTTTCTTTTTCTATTTCCACTTAATTCCTAAGGTAATGATAAAAAAGCATTTTTTAATTCATTTTTAGTATCCGCTTTTTCCGGAAGCATGTTTTTGTAGTTATCATTTTTCCTTGAGCCAAAATCTATACCTAAACTTGAGTCTGCTCCAGACTCAATATTGAGTTTTCCTAAATCAAATTTTTCAAACTTTTTATATTGATACAAAATACGCTTAGGTTGTTCCTGGGCATATAAGAAAAAAGAAAAAAAAGAAAAAAAGAAAATATATTTCATACGCGCCTCTTAAATAATTATAACTCAATCTCAAAAATTTGAGTATTCGGATTGCGATAGGTCCAAATTTGCCGAAGTGCCTCTTGATTATTTCGAGCTGCAAAAAATTTTTC
>CAYQEW010000297.1:0-1618 GCA_964416605.1 uncultured Bacteriovoracaceae bacterium
CTCTTAAGAGTATGGGGTTTTTATTATTGAGGAAAAATGCCATTTCCACCATGAGAGCGTCAAAAGGAAGTTGTCCTGTATGGTTACCAATCGCGATAAATTGTTTATCACTATAATCATCAGAGGCAAAAAAACGAACTCTAAAATAATGAGCGTAGAGTTGATAAAGATATTTACTTAGGGTTTTGGTCTTTTGGATATCAAGTCCCCAAGGATCATTGACCGCAGCATATCTTTTTTCCAAAGTTTTCCAACGCTCTTCAAAATCTTCAGGAAGTTTTAAATTCATACTTGTTCCTGTCCTATGAAATATTGATGAATATTACTTTCTAGCGATTCTAATCCTACATAATTTTCAGTTGAGGTAAAATAAATTTGAGAAACTGATTTATAGGTTTTATAAATAAGAGGCTTTAGTTTTTCAAGTACGGATCGTTCTTTTTGAGTTTTGAGTTTATCAATTTTATTAAATAACAGAAAATGTTTAAACGGATATTGCTGCATATAGCTTGAAAACTCTTTATCTGCGGCCATCATAGGATGTCTGGCATCTTGAATTTGAATAAGAAGAGATTTGGAATCAATGTTGTTAAAAAAAGAGTCGATTAAAGACTGCCATAGTTTTTTTTGTTCCTTGGAAACGGCAGCATGCCCGTAACCAGGAAGATCATAATAGAAAATTTCTCGATTGGTTGTTGAATGGACAGGAAAGCTCAGTTTGAAAACATTGATTTGTCTGGTTCTTCCCGGCGTATTAGATGTCCTCGCCATTTTTTTCCCGAATAAACTATTGATCATACTGGATTTTCCAACATTTGATCTTCCAATAAACCCAATTCCTAAGGTGTTTTGGTGTTCGCTCAAAAATTTTTCCCATTGTTCCAAGGTGTCCAAACCTCGGTAAAATTCTGACCTGTTTTTAAAGAGTTGGGGTACTTTTATTTCATTCATAGCTCCAGTAAAAGTCTAAGTTTGATATTTGGCAAGTAATTTGAATTCAACTTCTTGAAAATATAAACAAAGGAGATGAAATGAGTGATTCAGGTGTTTTTTTAGGGAGTTTTTTGGTTATTGAGCCATGGTATGGAAGAAGAAAAGAAATTATATTGCAGAGGACTAAATATGATTTTTTAAGCCAAGGTAAAACTAGTGAGGAAGCCTTTCCCATTGAAATGCAGGCGTTAGGAGAAGATGAGTTTGAAGTTCGTTGTCAGTACCATGACAATCTTGGTTATATTCTTAAAACTTTGAGTGGAAATCCTTTTAAACACAATGGCAGATGGGTCTTTAATATTGTCTTGCGAGTAGGTGATGAGGTTTTATTAGGGGGTAATATTCTCAAATTCTTTCGAGAAAAACCTAAGGAAACTGAAACAGAGAGTATTCCAAAAGAAATTATTGAAAGCTCAATGCCCATTTTACTTCAAGGAGAAACCGGCACAGGCAAAACGACTTTAGCGCAAAAGATACATGAGCAAAGTGGAGTCGCTGGAAAATTTGTGCATCTTTGCCTTTCTTCTTTTGCGCCAAGTCTTATTGAGTCAGAAATTTTTGGCCACGTGAAAGGAGCCTTCACCGGTGCCATCCTCGATAAAATGGGCGCTTTACGCATGGCTCA
>CAYQEW010000298.1:0-1607 GCA_964416605.1 uncultured Bacteriovoracaceae bacterium
CTCCACTTGTACCCATGGATAGATCTGTTAGCAATGGAAAAGATGGTTCTTTGAGTGGCATTTGAAAAGTCTTCTATAAGAAATCAAGAGCTAGCTAAACTTCTGAAGTAACTCTCGACCCATGTTAAGATTTCTAGTTAAATCTCATCTGGACTAAAGCCATAATTAAAATAATAGAGGATTTTTTTTTAGGAACCTCTTTCTGTTCGCTGATATATTGATAGGAGTACATTTCTATATTTTCATGGAGGAAATAATGAAGATCACACCTATTGATATAACACACAAAAATTTTTCAAAAAAAATTATGGGATTTGATTCTCAAGAAGTGAGTGATTTTCTTCAACAAATCTCATCGCAAATGGAAGATCTGATTCATGAAAAAAATCATCTTAAGGAACTTCTTAGAGAGAAAGAACTCTCTCTTCTTGAATACAAAGAACGGGATAAACTTTTAAAAGACACGATTTCTACAGCAGCTCAAATGTCCGAAAAAATACGACAGGAGTCTGAGCGTGAAGCCAAGTTTATTATTGCCGAAGCTCAGCAAAAAGCAGAAATCATTACAAGAGATGCCAAAGATTCGTTGAAAAAAACCTATCAAGATATGCTAGATCTTAAAAAGGCCAGAATTCAATTCGAAGCAAATCTGAAAGCTTTAGTTCAAGCCCATTTATCTATCTTAGAGCAAGGTGAAAAGTACATGCCCTCTGTATCTTTTGGACAAGATACAAACAAACCAAATTCCGTCACTCTGTAAAATGCTTCGATGAAAACAAAAGAAACATCTCAATGTTATCAAATTCAAAATAACAAAGAGATGTTTTTGTTTGTTATTATTCAGCCAAACAGTAGTAAATCAGAATTTTACACTCTCCATGACAACAAGTTAAAAATTAAAATAAAATCTCCACCTGTAGACGGAAAAGCAAACGAAGCTTTAATAGATCTGATTGCAAAAACTTTTAAAATTAAAAAAAGACAGGTCGAAATCACCCGTGGCCATACTGACAAATTCAAAACTTTGTTAATACATGATGACGACATCCAAAGTATTGAATACAAACTTTTGGGGCTACTTAACTCGATGACTTCTTAGATAAACTGATTTTAACTCAAACTAATCCCAAAAATTTCAGTTTTATTTATTAAAAAGTGTTGGAAGCATAACCGGAGCCATTGGCCAATACATCAAAAGTGATGGAAGAAAAAAGATCGTCCTTCTTAAATCACCTTGAGTTACAGGCTTTCCATCAAGCCAGATTGCAAGATTATTACTTGCAAATTCCAACTCACCCAAAGCTGTCTCTGAGTGAATTACATAATGCTCACCAAAATCAGAATTTGAAACCGATACTTTTTTTATTTCCAAAATTTCCCCTTTTGAAAGCACCTGGAATTTTTTTGCCCCATTCAATCCTAAGGTATCACAAGGAGATTTATCGTTAATTTCAACAACAATTACATGAGTTTGAGTTGTATCTGCAAACTGAATCAAACATACATCGCTAGAAAAAGTATACTTTGCACCAAGTGAGGGATGAAATAACTTCCCATGATTTTTCTTTAAAAGATAGAGTGGGATCACCAAAAGCAATAAAGCTACT
>CAYQEW010000299.1:0-1604 GCA_964416605.1 uncultured Bacteriovoracaceae bacterium
AATCAAACGAAAATTATCTCTATTTTTTAAAAAAACTAGACCATCATACTGCAAGTATTGCCAAAATATATGCGTATTCGCTATTGCCCAATCATTTTCACTTATTGGTAAGAATTAATGATTTTGAATATATAATTGAACAATTTGAAATCATTAAAAAGCGAAAGTTTAATTCAGATGTAGATGTAATTTCAGACTTTATTATTGAACGGTTTAGCAATCTACTCAATGGATATACCAAAGCATTTAACAAGATGTATCATCGTAAGGGGGCTTTGTTTATAGATTATATTAAACGAAGTAAATCTGAATCAGAAATTGATTTTGTAAATTTCATTTGGTATATTCATAAAAACGCTGTTCATCATGGATACACAAAAAAAGTTGGTGATTGGAAATATGATAGTTATAGTTCACTAATAGATTCTAGACCAAGTAAATTATTAAGAGAGGAAGTAATTTCCTTTTTCGGAGATAAAAATGCATTTATAGACTTTCATGACAAACCGATTGATCTTAAAAACATAATTATTGATATATAAATCTTTTGTCGGCAAGTAAAGACCTATAAGGTTTTTAAAAACCTTATAGGTCTATTGATATTTTTTAAGATACACTCAAACTATAGAATAATAATGAATTGGGTTAGTCCAGCTTTGTTGTCACAAAATTTAGACCTTCTTTTTAGAAATTTTTCTAAGTGAAGAGTATGTATTTGAGTAGTTAGTCTGAAAAGTCTGTGTAATATTTGCTGAATTTTTATACAACTCAGCTATCTTTGTATAAAACAATAAATATTTTTATACAAGGTCTAAGTTAATGTATATTTTCTCAATATTTATTTAATGAAGAATTTAAGTTAAATCTATTGCCCATTACCCCTAAATTTTAAAAAAACCAATTTATGATTAAACTTTTTATCACTTGGACCTTGTTTTGTCTAACAGCAAAGGCACAGGAAATGCCTATAATTGAAGATATTTTGCTAAAGGACAAATCTAACTTAGGTTTCACAGCTAAGTGGTCGCCTGATTTAGCGGAAAAAAGTTCCTATAATGAAAATTCTTCAAGTTCATTTGAAACCATAGCTGGAGATGTTTATAGTTTTAGATTTGACTATGAATTGAACAAACTTGAAATTTCTTGTTTTGATAAGAACATGTATCGAAAAGGCAATGCTTATATGGACATAAAATCCAAGAATAAACATATTACGGAATTAAAAGAAGGCGAATATTCAATTTTAGGGGCAAATTTAGTAAATGGGGTGCCATCATTAGTCGTCTTTTTTAAAGATTCTGAAGAAAATTCTTACCTAAAAATTATTCCTCTACAAACGAATTGTTTAGTAAATCTCGGTAAAGATGCATTAAAATCAGATGGTATTTCGGTAACAAAACTTTTGACAAAATCTGAACACCCTAACCCATATGTTTCTTTTTATGCTTCTAATAATAAAAAGTACTCAGCAATTAACTACAAAATAAAAGACAAAGAATCTGAATTATGGGATGACGTTATAATTGTTTATGATAGTACATTTTCGGAGATAAAAAGATATGAGAAAATAGAATATTTAAGTTTCGGTGCTTTAGAACCAATTA
>CAYQEW010000300.1:0-1602 GCA_964416605.1 uncultured Bacteriovoracaceae bacterium
CATTTCTAAAATCAAATTGATCTCTACCAAAATAACCACTTATAAAAAGTCTATCTTTTTCGCTAAGTTTAAAATTCATTTTTAAATTTAGGTCATAAAAAAAATAGCCACTGCCGTAAAATCTGTTAGTTGATTGAATAAATGGTTTGGTAAGGGCATCGATATATGTTCTTCGAGCCGATACAATATAAGATGCTTTTTCTTTTTTTAAAGGACCTTGTACCGATAATCTTGAGCTAATTAAACCAATACCTGCATCAACTTCAGTTTTATTGTAATTACCTTCTTTCATTATTATATCTACTACACTACTCAATCTTCCACCATACTGAGCTGGCATTCCCCCTTTAATTAATGAAACATTTTTAATAGCATCTGAATTAAAAATTGAGAAAAATCCAAATAAATGACCTGGATTGTACACCACGGCATCATCTAACAAAATTAAATTTTGATCTGGGCCACCCCCTCTTACATAAAAACCTGCATTTCCTTCACCAGCATTTCTAACGCCAGGTAATAATTGAATAGCCTTTAAAACGTCAACCTCACCTAAAAAAGCTGGTAAACTTTTAATATTAGCAACACTTAAATCAAACTTACCCATTTGAGCAGTTTTTACATTATTGTCTCTTTTTTTAGAGCTCACAACAACTTCTTGCATCAAGGAAGCCAAAGGAATAAGATTGATATTTTTACTTTGATTTGAAGCCAAATTAATTTCAAATTCAAATGGCAAATAACCTACAAAAGATACTAGAAGTTTATAAGAACCTTTGGGTAAAGTAATACTATAAAACCCATACTGATTGCTACTTACAGCTTTGCCTTGGGTTTTTGACATTAAATTTGCACCTATTAAACTTTCACCAGTTGCACTGTCTTTTATGTACCCATTTAATGTAAATTTTTCTTGAGCTTTTAATTGAAAACAAAATAAAATTGTGAAAATTAATAGATAAAGTTTTAGCTTGAAAAAGTTTTGGCTCTCTGAAATTATATGTCTCATGATTTTTAGAAATGAATGCAAATGTATCAACCTAAAAAACAAATAAGCCATTGAAATGTTCAACGGCTTATTTACGGTTTATTTAATTATTATACAATTATTATTAACCTCTTCTTCTTTCTAGTAGAAGCATCATCATAAAACCTAATAAAATTCTTTCCTCTTCACCTTGCTCTACCAAAGCCTCGTTAGTAAGTTTAAATTTTCTCCCAAAAAAAGAGGATTGCTTTTTGCAAATAAATACCAAAGTTCCGTCTGGCCTTGAAGCATGATACTTTGGGTTGAATAAATAACCTGTAAAAATACCTAGTAAAGGAATTTCCCCTAGCAAACTATCAAATACTTTTGCAAATGGGTTAGCTTCTTTTATAACTAAATCTTCGTTTCCATTTTCATCCAAAATAGTATAATTTGCCTTCCAAATACTTTTCCATCCTTTACGAGTAACTTTTCCTACTTCTTTACCTTCAGCATTTGTAAAAGTGTAGCAAGTATTAAAATCAAGCCATTTATCAGCTTTAATTTCATATTTTAAACTAGCTTGGTCTTTATCTCCAAAAACCTGTACATGTTCTTTAAATTTAAAGAGTTTT
>CAYQEW010000301.1:0-1593 GCA_964416605.1 uncultured Bacteriovoracaceae bacterium
CTTCATCTTTAATTGTCATAGGATCACTTACCCAAGATGTTATAAGATTATTACTTAAAGGAAGTAATTGCTCTTTAAAAGTATGATGAAAGTCTGTCTCTTTTAATTTTTCTTTGAAATATTTAATTAAATGCTCCGACTTTCTCATTACCTGAGAGTCTAAAAGAAATAACTCAAAAGAAATATTTTCATAATCCTCTTTTTCATGTGTGCTAACCCTGCCCTCCTCGAGCATTAAAGGGGTTCGAAAATAACTGACTAAAGGATCAAATCCCGAGCTTTTACTATGGAAAAAGTTTTCCATCAAAGAAAATAAATTCATTAAATCTATTTTAGAATATTTTTTTTTGGCTATTTTAAAGCGATCATACACTGATGCAACAAGAGCCCCTGAACTCCCAAGTCCAAAGCCCTGAGGGATATTGGAGTCAAAAAATAAACCATTACTCAAGTCATATTCAAAATTAACAAGATCAAGAAAAGAACTGCAGTGAGTTTCACAATAAACAAAAAAATCACGCAAAATTTTGTGCGAAGCATATTCTGGATTTTGAGAAGTTTTTAGTTCCCCCTCAAATAAATGAAGTGGAATTGCAACGGCTTTACCTCCAAAAAGAATGGAGTATTCACCAAATAGCAAAAGTTTTGCAGGAAAACGCTTTGAGATCATAGCTGTCTTGCTCCTATTCCCCAGCCACTCTCAATAAAAGAAATTTTATTTTGTTCTGCAAAAGAATGTAAAATAGCTTTGAGCGACGATTGATTTTGAGGAAAAAGAACATGCACATTAGGTCCCGCATCAAGAGTAAAACAAACTTGAATATTTTTATTCTTTTGTAGCTCGCGAATAAAATGAATGACTCGCCATGTTTTATCATTTGTTAAAGAGTAACCTTTCTCGTGAGCAAGCATCAATCCATGAAGAGTCAGTGCTTCTTCCTCAACAATTCGTTGAAAGCTTTCCCAGTCTCCAATGTCTAAAGAAGATAATATCTTTTTTAGATTGAGCTGAGCTTGAGCAATCCTAGCCTCTTTAAAATGGCTACTTTGCATGAGTGCATGGCCCTCAGAGCTCGATACTTTTTTCTCATGAGTATCAACGAGAAAAATGAAATTATGCATTTTTTGAAAAACAGGATGAACCCTTTCCTTGGGATAAGAAACCGCATGATCATCTCGCCAAGATTGATTCATAGCACTTTCACCCCATATCGAAAGATCATCGTAAAACGATCGACACGCACTTCCCGATCCAAGTCTTGCCCAGTGGCTAAGGGTTTTAATGTCACTTTGCTGAAAGAGAGATCCTAGACATCCCGCAAGAGCACTATAGCCTGAAGCACTGGATGCGATTCCTGCACCATGAGGAAAAGAATTTTGGGTCATAACGTTGTAATGATAATTTTTAATTCGTGGTTCAATTTCTGCGATAATTTGGAAATATTTTTTTATTTTTTGGGTAAATTCTAAGTTTAATTCATTATTTAAATAGCATTTCAAATCAAAATCACCTGTACCTTTCTCTAAAGCTTCAACGCTAGTTTGTGTCAGACAATGAAGAAGAGGAAAACTCAGTGAAGGATTTATTGGAAA
>CAYQEW010000302.1:0-1569 GCA_964416605.1 uncultured Bacteriovoracaceae bacterium
TTTTTTATTTTTTATAACATATTTAAACATTAACTCCAAAAATTTTTCCTATAACACCAGTAATGATCATGGCAAGCATTCCCCAAAAAACAACGCGTGAAATAGATTTTAATTTAGAAGCTCCGCCCCATTTGGCAGACACTGCCCCAAGAAGAGCTAGGAGAACAAGAGAACAAAGAGAAACAACCAAGATAATATGTTTTATTGGCGTGAAATAAGTAAGCAAAATAGGAACAAGAGCGCCGAGGGCAAAAGCTAGAGCCGAAGCAAGAGCTGCGGTAATGGGATTGGCGCGATTAAAATCCATAATGCCCAACTCGTCGCGGGCATGAGCTTCTAGAGCGTTGTGCGCGGTTAGCTCCTGAGCGACCTGAGTGGCGAGAGTCGCGGATAAACCTCTATTCATATAAATCTGAGTGAGTTCTTCTAGTTCATGCTCAGGTTGTTCTAGTAGTTCTTTTGTTTCTTTTTTGAGATCCGCATCTTCAGAATCTGATTGAGAACTGACGGACACGTATTCTCCGGCAGCCATTGACATTGCTCCAGCCACTGCTCCCGCGAGTCCTGCGATAATCATGCTTTCCTTATTGTTACTGGCGGTGGCCACTCCGATGATGAGGCTACAGGTTGAAACGATGCCATCGTTAGCACCAAGAACAAAGGCTCTGAGCCAGTTGATCTTGTGAATACTATGAGTTTCAAAATGTCGCATGATTTACCTACTTTATTGTTTTTACAGCATATAATACTTTATATGTAAACAAAAGTAAGACAAAAGAGGATGGTCTTTTTGACGATCAAGAGGGAGGAAGGTAGGCTTTAGAAATGTCAAAAGTACTACTGGGATTGGTTCTTACCTATTTTCTAGCAAGTCCAAGTTATGGTTCTTCCACAATTAAAAAAGATCATGTTCAAAAATTAGTAAAAGACTCTTTAGAAGAAACGAATTTTCCAGTTGAACTTAATCAGAGCGTTCTATTTCAATTAAATAGATATTTAGTGAATAAGACTAAAAAAGATTTTATGCGTAAACTTCTTGAAAAAAAGAAGCAGTACGATGAGATCTTTGGAGAGTATATCAAAAAATATAATGTACCTTCGGAAATCCTTGCTGTTGCTTTGGTCGAGTCTGGTTTTGAAAATCATAAAGTAAAAAATAAATCAACGCGTCCAGCTGGTATTTGGCAATTTGTCCCAATGACGGCTAAAAGTTATGGACTTAAAGTAAATGCTAAGAACGATGAAAGAGAAGATGTTTCAAAATCCAGTGAAGCTGCAATTCAACTCCTTAATGATCTGAATCAACGTTTTGGAGACTGGCGTCTTGCAATTATTGCTTATAACACAGGAGCAGAACGCTTGAGCAAAGCGATAAAAAAAACGGGTTCTCGCGATGCTTGGGAGCTGAGTAAATTAAAGTTTAAAGGTGACCCTAATTACCTGGCTAAAGTTATGGCAGGGGTGATTCTACTTAAAAATCCCGAGATTTTAAACTAATCTACTTTCCCAAAGTATTTGTTCGCCGTAGGCTTGCTTTTCAAAAGAAATATTTAAATATGCCTGCTGATG
>CAYQEW010000303.1:0-1560 GCA_964416605.1 uncultured Bacteriovoracaceae bacterium
GTAGTTATGAAAATATGAATGGATTTACTGTTGGAACAGGATTAGCAAGCGTCTCTAATACTCTAAATGGAATAACCTATACGATTAAACATTATGATGAAAATGTCGCAGCACCACTAGGTTCTTTACACATTGGCACTCAGCGAAATTTTTCAGTGACGAATCCGGTCTCCCAGGGAAGTGCTGCTGGAACGACCATTGGTATTGAGAGTGTCGGGGGAAGCTCAACCAGTAGAAACTCATTTCTATTTTCGTTTAGCTCGCCCATTGGCTATTTTAGTATTGATACTCTCGATCTTGAATCAAGTGTCAGTTTTACCTTTGGAACTATTATTGTTTATGATGCGAGTAACAACATCATTGCAACAGATAATATTGATTATATGTCCGATGATGGAAACAATCTTATTCATTTTATTGGCTATATTTCTAATAGTTTAAATATTTCCCACGTGCAAATTATTGTCGGAGATGATAGTACTGGCGGTGGTAAAACCGAACAACTTGCTATCGATAATTTGCGCTTTGGCACCAAAACAGGGATCTATCCATAGAAAATTTATCTCTCTTTTCTTCCCACTCTATCAGTCTTTCAACTTCTCTTAAGACTGATATCGAGTCTCTTATTCAAGAGATTGAAAATGTTTTATCGCGAAATTTTCCTCACAATAAATGCCTCGGTGTTTTTATGGGGTACGACTTTCATCTAACACCAACGGGCCCCAAACTCATTGAGATCAACACCAATGCTGGAGGGGCCTTTCTCAACTCTCATCATTTTTATCAAAACCAATACGACTCTCTTTTTTTTGAAACATTTGTCAGTGAATGGAAAAGAGAAAAAGGGGATCAACCCTTAAAAAATATAGCCATTGTGGATGATGATCCCACCCAGCAATTTCTTTATTCTGAATTTATACTTTGTCGAGACATCTTTATTCGCAATGGACTCAACGCTTTTATTGCAGACCCTACGGAACTTATTTGGCGAGACCATGCTCTATGGTATCAAGAGCAAAAAATTGATCTTGTGTATAATCGCCTCACAGACTTTTCTCTTGCAGACACAAAACATGAATCTATCAAAAGCGCCTTTGAATCAGAAGACACAGTGGTGACACCGAATCCCACACACCATAAAATTTTTGCCGACAAAAATAATCTCGAAATATTATATCAAGAAATGAAAAGAGGAATTCCTCAGTCTGAGCGAGTTTCATCTGAAAAAGCAACAGAACTTTGGGATAATCGACGCCATCTTTTTTTTAAACCAATGTGTGGCTATGGCAGCAAAGGAGCTTATCGCGGAGATAAAATAACTCATAAAGTTTGGCAAAATATTTTACAATCGGGTAATTATATTGCACAGGAATATATTCCCCCAAGCGAGCAAAATAATTTAAAAGTGGATATTCGAGTTTATACTTACAATGCCAAAGCCTTGCTCTTTGTCGCTAGGCTTTATTCAGGTCAAACCACCAACTTCAGAACCGCTGGTGGTGGATTTGCAAAAATTATCTTTGATTAACTTCTTCTTCGTTTAATTTTTTCTTTTTAATT
>CAYQEW010000304.1:0-1548 GCA_964416605.1 uncultured Bacteriovoracaceae bacterium
TATTCGATTTTAGAATTTATAAAAAATTTACGCACTGATTTTATTACAAGACAAGAACAAGAAGAAATCAAATATCAAAAACTGATGACTGGTGATGCAAAAGAATCAAGTCCAGAAGATCGTGCTAAAGCCCTTGCCTATCTCGAAAGTATCAAAAAAGAACCTGGGATTATTCAAAAATGGTTTAATGCACTTACAGATAATAGTGTTATTGAAAAAGTAAAAAGTTCCCTGGGATTTAAAAAAAATATCATGTCTCTTCCAGGGGCCATTGGACATTTTCTCTTTAGCTATGCTTCCTTTACCCATTCAGGTTATGTTTATTCACTTATGTGGAATGCTTGGTTTGGTTTTAGATCTTTTGTGCTTTCGCCTAAATATTTTTTCTCATTTCTTTATTTCCCAAGACTTTTTACCGTCGCTACCTACAATCCTTTTCATCAAGCAAATAATCTCAATGGAGGTCGCCGCTCCATTATAAAAAATTTACTAATGAAAGATGTTAGAACCCATTTAAATACTTCCATTTCAAATGTTTTTGAATTTGAAGAAAAATATATGACGATAGAATCACTTATCTACACTCAAGCGATGAATCGTGCCAAAGATGCTCTCATTAACAAACTTACAGTTCAAGAAAACCAAGCGTTCATTAAAATGGGTGGAGTCCCTAATCTCGATGCGCCGCAAATGGCTGAAGTCAGTATTAAACATAAGCTCTACTATTTTGCCTATTTCAAAAATGCTTTCAATAATGCCTCTGAAAAGTTTGCAGAAGTTTATTTACAAAAAGAGATGGATGAAAATCTAGATAATTTCAAATCAAGAAGTCTGACGACGCTTCAAAATTTTGATTCTAAAAACATTGATTGGAATCTTATCTTTGATCAAAAAAATCTAAGTAGCGCCCATCTGGCTGGAAACACTCTTGCTGAAAGTAAGGGCTATAGTATCGACAATATGAAAGCACAATTTGAGCTTGATTATTATAAAAACATTAGCCCCAAATACAATAAACAAGTTGATCGAATGAAGACCGTCACTAGGCAAATTGAAAACCCAGGAGCGCTCGCTCGCGGAGTGCGTTCAATGATTGCTGCCAATATTATTGATAAGCCTCTTGAACTCATGACCACATTTATTGTTTCTGCTGGAATTACTTCCGGTATCATGATGCCGATTCAACCTGAAATGTTTAGTGCTGATTCGTGGTTCTACCTCTCTCGCTATGTCTTTCTTAATGGAATGGTTTTTAGCACGATTACCAGCGTTCTTTCCCACGTTTGGATGAAGGTGCAAATGGACACTCTCAATGAAGGAAATTTTGATCAAATTCCAGAAGGCAATGAAAAGAAACTTTCTTTTATGCAATGGTTTTATAAAAAAGGAATTCAAGATTCTAATAACTCATGGTGGGCCAATCAAAAACATTATAACAAAATTATTACCGCAAATTTAAAAGCTGCTTTTGTTATGACAACAACTTTTAATTTACTTTCTATGCATCGCTTTGATCTTGACTCTTATCTCACCGGTTACATCTTTGCG
>CAYQEW010000305.1:0-1097 GCA_964416605.1 uncultured Bacteriovoracaceae bacterium
ACTTATTACTTGGTTTCTCGTCTACTATCTATTCCTGTTATTTAATTGTCAAAGAGCGTTCATTCTCATTTATGGTGGGCCTGGGTGGACTCGAACCACCGACCCCGTCCTTATCAGGGACGTACTCTAACCAGCTGAGCTACAAACCCACATAAAATCACTTCAAAATTTTATGAAATGAGGTAGTGAATTTATATGATCTAAAAAAAACTGTCAAGACTGAAAAATAATTTTTTTTAATTATTTTTTAGAATAAGCGTAAGGGAACATTATCCCTTCTTCAAAACACTCCATGGCCACACGCTGCTGAATTTGTGGTAATTGACTGCGTACATTGCCAGGGCAATCTGTGCTTTGAGTGTCTTGATGGACATCAACAAAATAAATATTGGGATACGTCTTGGCTAAGTGACAAATTGTTTTAGCAATCAAATTTACTCCCTCATCTGCCATGGTTAATTTACGTTTGCTGCTAGCAGTAAAGTAAGTTCCAATAACTCCAATGCCCAAAGAGCGCAAATTCTCACTCATATAACCATCATCTTTAAAGTACTGTTGTAAACTGATTGGAGTATTTCCAGTTTTATTTTTATGAAAACATTGTGCATAAGGCTTAGCTTCTTCCCAGCTTTTAGGGGTTGAAATAAATCTATTTTTTAAAATAGTTTCTGCACTGGTGTACTTGTAATTAAAACCATTAATTTCTTTGCTATTATGTCCTCCTAACAAATAAGTAGGGCGTCCTGTTCCCATCTCTGCTTCGACAAACTCACCATTCGGACGCGCCAAATCTTGCTCATAGCTTGTGCGCAAAAGAAAATGATAGCCTGCAATCCCATAACCTTTTTTCATCTGTGTGAATACATCATTCATTTTTTTAAAAGAAAAATAATTAGGAGTTTCAGCATGATGAATCGTGATTTTATCGAGGATTTGAGTATCGCGATGACAATAATCTCTATCACTCAGCAATGGAAATTGATTATCTGTAATCAAAAATTCCGGGATTTTTTTCACGTGAATTATTTTACTTGCAAGCTCCTTGAGAGCTATGGGATCAAACTTATTATCATTAAAATCCATAAAAAATTGACCGT
>CAYQEW010000305.1:1107-1543 GCA_964416605.1 uncultured Bacteriovoracaceae bacterium
AGATGAGCAGGTGAACATACATGATCAAATGTAAAAAGAAGTTTCTCTAAATAATTTTCCAAAACAACTTTCGGTACTGAGAGTTTCGCAGCCTCACTTATAATATATTCTGAAACGTCTAAACATCGATCATTAAGTGCTAAAGAGAATCCAAAGACTAATGGATAAGAAAATAAAAAAATGAAAACAATGATTTTTTGCATAATACTCTCTCTAGTTTATGGAACTATCCTATTATGCGCGAGGGCAATTGTAAAAATTACATACTTCGCTAGTTGTCAAAATCTTCTTAATGAAGTATCTATGCGCTGTCTGTGAGAGGACTAGGGAGATTTATCATGTATCAAAAAAGTATCTTAGCTTTTATCGTTTTTTTGTCGTTTAATGTTTTTGCAAAACTTAATAACGGAAAAACCAACAGGAATGGCAACTGCTT
>CAYQEW010000306.1:0-1531 GCA_964416605.1 uncultured Bacteriovoracaceae bacterium
GCTACTTAAATTTCCTTCACTGGAACTATTCGTTGATTCAGAATTTGAATAAATAGTGGAGTAATGTTTAAAGTATTTTTCTGAAACTACTGCAACATCTCCATAATCACGCATTTTACCTGAATCTAAAAAAATTGCCTTATTGCACATATTCTTAACCGTAAAAGAAGAGTGACTTACAAAAAGTAAGGTTAATTTTTTTTTTGTTTTTAGTTCTTTAATTTTTAACAAACATTTCGCTTGAAAAAATGCATCCCCAACACTCAAAGCTTCATCCACAATTAAAATATCTGGGTCAACATTAATGGCAATAGAAAAAGCCAGCCTTGCAAACATGCCACTTGAGTAAGTTTTAACTGGTTGATGTAGATAGTCTCCAATATCTGCAAATTCTATTATTTCAGAAATTGATTTTTTTATTTGTTTTGCAGAAATTCCCATTGTGGCAGCTTGAAAAAATATATTTTGATATCCTGTTAATTCTAGATTAAAACCAGATCCGAGTTCCAGTAAAGCTGCTATTTTTCCATTTACCTTTATTTGACCACTCGTTGGAACCATGACACCTGTAATGATTTTAAGCAGCGTTGATTTACCAGCCCCATTTAAACCCAGAATTCCGACTGAATCACCTCGAGCAATATCAAAATTAATATCGTTTAGTATTCTCTTTGAATGAGCCCTATTAAAATAATTTAAAGGAAATAAATATGTAATGAGTTTGTCAGTTTTGTTTTTGAAAAGTTGGAAATCCTTTATTAAACCTTTAACCTCTATCGCATTATCTATGGTCATATTACATCCGTAAAATGTTTTTTAACTTTAAAAAACACTAAAACACCTAAAATAAACAACATAATTGAAACGAGAGAGGGAATTATAGCCTCCATATTAAAAATAGGTCGAGAATACAAAAAGGAATCTCGATAGCCATTAATGAAAAAATAAAGTGGGTTAATTACTAAAAGCTTATGCCATTTTATAGGGACATCTTCTAGGTGCCAAAAAACTGGTGAAAGATAAAAAAGAAATTGTGTTAACACAGAGACAATGTGTCTAACATCTGGAACAAAAACATTAAGAGAACTCACCATAAATAATATACCTAGGGTGAAAAGAAAAAACAAAAAAAACAATGGAATTATCTGCAACCAATAAAAGGAGAAATGAATATCATGATAAAATAAAATGAATGATAAAATAAAAAGCATTACAAGATGAAGTAAGGTACTAGAGCAAATTTTCATTACAGGTATCTGGTAAACAGGAAAATAAACTTTTTTAACCAGAAATGAATACTCCCTAATGGAATTAACTCCATTATTTAAAGTATGTGAAAAAAACTGATAAGAAATCATCCCTGCAAATATATAGGGAAAAAATCCTACTGCTTTATGGCCATCAGCTTTCATCCCATGACGAAAAACAAAACTCAATATTAAAGTCATCGCAAGTGGCTCCAAAAAAACCCAAGCCAAACCCAATAAAGAATCTAAATATTTCGCTTTAAAATCGCTCAGAAAAAGACTTA
>CAYQEW010000307.1:0-1529 GCA_964416605.1 uncultured Bacteriovoracaceae bacterium
ATGGGGGCTTTGACCTTCTTATCTCGTTATGATCTTTTTAAAGGTTTTGATTTTATAAGTCGTAAGTCTAGTGCTTCACCTGCGACAGGCTATGCATCTCAACATAAAAAAGAACAAGAAGAAATACTGCAAAAAGTATTTATAAAGGAAATATTATGAGTCAATTTGTAACAGTCCCAACTGTCGGAGAGTCTATCTCTGAAGTGGTTATTTCGTCGTGGTTAAAAAA
Organism: uncultured Bacteriovoracaceae bacterium; assembly: GCA_964416605.1. Classification (GTDB taxonomy): domain Bacteria; phylum Bdellovibrionota; class Bacteriovoracia; order Bacteriovoracales; family Bacteriovoracaceae; genus CAYQEW01. Next base: position 230 of record CAYQEW010000307.1, read on the forward strand.
AGATGGCTCATTTGTTGAGCAGGATGAAGTTATTTGTGAGATCGAATCAGATAAAGCAAGTGTTGAATTAACTGCTTCTACTGCAGGAGTGCTCAAAATTATTTCTAATGAGGGTGATACCGTCGCCATTGGTGCCAAAATTGGTGAGATTGATGAAAGTAAAAAAGCTAGTTCTGCACCAAAGGCACCAGAAATTCAAACCCAAGTAATTCAAGCCACTGAAAAGGTTGTCTCCGCTTCTCCTGCTGCCGCAAAAATTTTGCGCGAAAAAGGAATTGCCGAGGAGTCGCTTACTGGCACAGGTAAGGATGGCCGCATTACGAAGGAAGACGCTCAGGAAGCACAGGTTAAAAAAGTAGAGCTAAAAGAAGTTGTTTCCACAAAAGTGGGAGAGCGTGAAATAAAGCGCGAAAAGATGTCAACTCTTCGAAAAACAATTGCTAAAAAATTAGTGATTGCGAAAAGTGAAACGGCGATGCTGACGACTTTTAATGAAATTGATATGTTCGAAGTGATGAATCTTCGCAAAAAATATAAAGATCAATTCAAAGAAGTTCATCAAGTGAATTTAGGCTTTATGTCTTTTTTTACAAAAGCGGTGTGTGAGTCTCTCAAAAAATTTCCAGCAGTGAATTCGCAAATAGATAAAGAAGAAATTGTTTCTCCTAGTTATGCCGATATTGGAGTTGCCGTTTCAACGCCCAAAGGATTAGTGGTTCCAGTGCTTCGTTCTGCTGAAAAAATGAGCCTTGCCGAAATCGAGAAAGAAATTTTAAATCTTGCATTGCAAGCAAGAGATGGCAAACTCAGTATTGCTCAAATGAGTGGCGGGACTTTTACCATCACGAATGGCGGTGTTTTTGGCAGCATGCTTTCTACGCCGATTATTAATTATCCTCAGTCAGCCATTTTGGGAATGCACAATATTGTAGAGCGTCCTCATGTGGTGAATGGTGAAATAAAAATTCGTCCTATTATGTTTGTTGCTCTCTCGTATGACCACCGAATTATTGATGGGCGAGAGTCGGTAGGTTTTTTAAAATCGGTAAAGGATTTATTGGAAGATCCTTCACGTTTATTATTAGGGTTGTAGTATGAATGAATTTGATATTGTCGTTATTGGATCAGGGCCTGGAGGGTATTCTTGTGCGATCCGTTGTGCTCAATTAGGTTTTAAAACAGCATTAGCTGAAAAATACGATGCCCTTGGTGGAACCTGTCTTAATGTAGGGTGTATTCCTTCTAAGGCTCTGCTTGATTCAAGTGAAAAGTTTTATGAATTAGCTCATTATGCAAACCA
>CAYQEW010000308.1:0-1526 GCA_964416605.1 uncultured Bacteriovoracaceae bacterium
TAAAAATTGTTTCAGACTGATACAATGTCTAAACTTTGGTGTTTCACAATGAGAAAAATAAAATTTAGTTGAATTTTCAACAACTTGACTATCAAATGAAAAATCTCTACTAAGCTAGTAAATGCCAAAAATCAGCTTTAGAAAAACACCCTCTATTCCTAGTTATTACTCAGATCAGCAGATTGATATCTCAAAGTGGAACAGCTCTACCTGGCAACTTCAAAATTCATTAAAGAAACAGGAACATTTTGAAGTTTTTTTTTCGCTGAGTGAACCAGAGAAGAAAATTTTTACTTCTCCGAAAAAAGTTTTTAATATTAGGACGACGCCTTACTATGCTAGTTTAGCAACAGATACGGTTGAAGATGCCATTAGAAAAATTTTGATGCCTTCGCCAAAAGAGTTATCGTCAGAGTATCAGGAAATGTTGGACCCTCTTGGGGAAAAAGGGAATCAAAAAACCAGTCGATTAATTCACCGATATTCAGACAGAGTTTTGTTTTTGGTAACAGATTTCTGTAGTGTTTATTGTCGTTATTGTACTAGAAAGCATTTTACGGGTCAGGAACAATCCCTTATTAAAGACGCAGAATTTATAGAGGCTATTAGTTATATAAGAAATCATCCCGGAATCAGAGAAGTTATTCTTTCTGGAGGTGATCCACTGACTTTGAGTAATTCTCAACTTGATAAAATTATTTTTGAACTAAGAAATATAGAGCACATCGAGATTATTCGCATTGGTTCTAGAATGCCGGTCGTATGTCCCCAGAGAGTTGATCAAGAGCTTGTAAATATTCTGAGGAAGTATAAACCAGTTTTTTTAATGACACATTTTAATCATCCTGATGAACTTACTGAACTTGCTGCCGAAAAATTAGAATTATTTGTTGATCATGGAATTCCTGTGTTTAATCAAATGGTGCTTTTAAATGGAGTGAATAATCACGAGTCAATAGTGCAAGCTCTATCTCGTCGCTTGTTATACCTTAGGGTAAAGCCTTACTACATGTTTCAATGCGATCCTTCTATCGGCACAGATCATCTTAGGACCTCGTTGAAAAATTCCCAAGAAATACAGCGGAAGTTGTGGGGACATCTTTCGGGACTTGCAATGCCTCAACTTTCGTTGGATATACCAGATGGTGGAGGAAAAGCCTACTATGTTCCTTCTTTTGAAACTCAAAGAGTTGGGAGTTCCATTTTCTATGAGGGGTGGGATGGTGTTAAGGGTGAGTATATTAATCCTGATCAACAAAGTATGATCGAGCCAGCATTGAGTTCGACATATCTGCAAGAATGGGAAGAAATCAAAAGTTCCAAAATCAGGTAGTTATTCAGGCTCTTCAGCAAAGTTATTTTTCTGTGGTAAGATGTTTAGCTTTCATAGTCTCTATAGTGCGCAGTTTGTTTTGACTGCAATTTTGAAATGCTGTGACCAGAATAAAAACCCCAACAATAAAGGTTATTCTAAATTTTGTTGAGCTAATAACTTCATTTTTAGTTTCTTTTTTGTCTGTTGAATT
>CAYQEW010000309.1:0-1526 GCA_964416605.1 uncultured Bacteriovoracaceae bacterium
CTAAAAATCAGAAACAAAATCGGATAATAATAATCCCAAAACATACGACCTACCTGCTATGCGCTAACTGGGTTTTGATCCAGTTTTTATACTTAACATTTACTTTTTTGACATCAATGGTCAAAACGCAAGGTGTATCATAAGGATGAGAATTGAGAATAAATTTTTCTAGAATAGCTCTTTTTTTATGACTTGTTTTGAAAATCTTGATGAAGAAAATAACAATCCACTTGCTGAGCTTAAAGAAAATCCAAGGGAGGTGTGTGAAGCCATTTATAATGAATGTGGTATCACAAGAACACGCTTTGACTGTGAATTTAAATACCCGGCATCCAAACCCAAAGCAGAAATACCTGTAAATAATCGGCAGACATCAGATAATGGTGTATCTCAAACTTATATAGTAAATCCTGCAAGCTTTCCTACCCCCGTAGACCCATCTTCTTTACCTCAAAGTGAGACTTTTATAAAAAAATGGAATGGAGAAAGAGACTGTTATTATAATTCCGCTGGTTATGAGTTAAGTTGTTTTTATAGTGATCCTACCACGGGACTGTCCATTCTAAAACCCTCTGACTTAAATCAAACAGATCCTCCTGCCCCTAAAATTTTTACTCCACCACTACCGATACAAGACTCAAATAAGTAAAATTTGCCAAAATGCGAGATAGTTAGTACAAACTAGCTCGCATGACTTTTTCTTTACGCATTCAAAAAAATATATTCGCTCTGTGAAGGACTATTTATCTGGGATATCTGCTGTGATCACTCTCTTATTGCTATTTTAAACCTAAAAGAAAATCGTTTTCAAAAAGTTTACTGTATTGACAAATCATTTCAAAGCCTAGAAAAAACCAAAAAGCATTTAGAAGAAATTAAACTATTTAATCCCTACATTCGTGAAGATAATATCTCGGAAAAAATTGAAATTCAGTGTATTGATGGTTCTTTATTAAATTGGGAAAAAGTCACAGGAAGTGTTATTATTGCAGGAGTGGGAAGCCATACCTGCTTAAAAATAATAAAAAGTTGTCCAGAGTCTAAAAGAGCTGACTTAACTTGGATCTTAAATCCTTTTAATTATTTGGATTTATTTAGAACAGAGATCAAGAAACTATTTTCTGAAACAGTTTCTTTGGAAGAACACACAGTTATAGAAAGCTCAAGAGAAAGAGTCATATTTAAGCTTTCTCACCAACAATGTATGCGATCCAGGAAAGACAAGGCTCTCCCTTTTCAGTACGACTAAAAATACCGTTACCACGCCCTTGTTTATTAGTTCCTTCCCAATAAACGTAGGTTTTTTTAAAACCTACCTCATGCATCACTTCCCTGATTTCTGGAATCGTCCAAATTCTCCAATCATAAGTAAAAACTTTTTCAATTTTTTTGGATCCAATTTTAAAATGAATATAAAATAATGCCTCATTAGTAACAGGATCATAGCCTGTCTGATCCCAATAATAAGTAAATTTTTTTATGTTTAGTTCTATCTTCTATGGCATCATGACATTGACCACCGCCAA
>CAYQEW010000310.1:0-1522 GCA_964416605.1 uncultured Bacteriovoracaceae bacterium
AACTACCTTTATTTATGATCTTTAACTTTATCCTGGAATTAAAGTAAGCAAAGTATTTCAAACATCACATCGACGGCCATCAAAGATGTGATGTCTGATTGATCAGAAGATGGCAACACTTCAACAATATCCCCACCAACTAGGTTACCAACTTTTAAACTACGTAAAATTCTTTGAACTTCATAGCTTGTTAAGCCTCCAGGTACAGGCGTTCCCGTCCCTGGCGCATAAGCAGGATCAAGACAATCTATATCAAAACTTAAATAGGTTGGCTCATCTTTAAAAAACTCTGGCAACTCTTTTAGAAAATCATTTAAGGATTTGTCCCTAACATCATCTATCGTCTTTACTGTAATCCCATGTTTGTTAATAAAATCCAGATCACTGCCATCAGCCAAAGGACCTCTTATGCCAATTTGAATCATTCTTTTGGGATCAACTAATCCCTCCTCCACGGCATGCCTAGCAAAAGAACCGTGATGATACTCGCACCCCCATGCTGCTGGATAGGTATCAAGATGGGCATCAAAATGAATAAAGGATAATGGCTTTTGATGTTTCTTTTTTAGAGCTCGCAAAATAGGAAGAGTCATCGAGTGATCACCGCCTACAGCAATAAACTTCTTATTAAGATTAACAAGCTCAGACGTAAAACCTTCTATTTTCTCATAAGTTTGATCAATAGAAATAGGTACCGTAGAGCAATCACCGATATCAGCTACTTTTTTTTGATTGAACACCTGAATTCCTCGTGTCCAATGATAACCTCTACCCAAGCTTGACGTTTGGCGAATATGGCTGGGTGCAAACCTAGCTCCTGGGCGATAAGAAACTCCGCCATCAAATGGAACTCCAAAAAGTCCTATCTCGTAATCTTCCTCTTTACTAACATAAGGTAGCCTAAAGAAAGTTTTAATTGCTGAGTATCTTGGAAATTCTCTACCGCTCAATGGAGCGTATTTATTTTGGCTCATAGCTAGAAATTGTAGAAAGAGTGCTCAAATAAAGCAACTTAAGAATGAACTAAATCTTTCTCATATTCTCATTTAACAAACGAATACTCTTTGACATTGTTTTTTAATGGTTTTTTGACTAGAATTGTAGTTTATATGACAACCACTTCCACATTTCCTTATGATGGCCAACTCTTTATAATATCTTAATAAATTATAGAATGAGATAATGAATTTACCAGATGGTCCTGAATCACATATCATCGCTTTGATATCACGGCATTGTCGATAATACATGGACTCAATAGCACTTGAACTTGGATTTGAAAAAGAAAATAAAATTTTATTTTCAGGTAATGAATTTAGTAGAAATTCAATTTGATCAGCCCAGATATGTTTGATTCCAAAAATATTTTTTTTACTAAGAGGATTTTTTAGCATTTCTTTAGTACTTACAAGATTAAAAGCAAAGGCATCAAATCCTAATTCATTGACTAAATCGATGTGACGTTTCATTAGAGCTTTGGAGCCCTCATAAAAATGGTTTAAAAGATTTTAAAGAAGAATAC
>CAYQEW010000311.1:0-1517 GCA_964416605.1 uncultured Bacteriovoracaceae bacterium
CATCAATTTCTTCTTTTAAAGCTGGCAGATTATCAAAAATGTAAAAACTATAATGCTACTCGTGCAGCAGTTGAAGAGGGAACGATCGTTGGAGGTGGAGCAGCTCTGATTCATGCTTCAAGAGTTTTGGAAGGATTGACAACTGGAAATGAAGAACAAGATTTTGGTATTAAAATCGTAAGACGTGCTATTGAGGAACCTCTTCGTCAAATTGCACACAACGCAGGACTTGAAGGAAGTGTTGTGGTGAATGCGGTAAAAGAAAGCAAAGATGCGACATTTGGATACAATGCTCGCGATCATAAGTATGAAAATTTAGTCGAGCGTGGAATTATTGATCCTACGAAAGTAACTCGTTCAGCACTACAAAATGCTGCTTCAGTTTCCGGGATGCTTTTAACTACAGAGACAATGATTGCAGATCTTCCTAAAAAAGACTCAGCTCCAGCTGGAATGCCAGGTGGAATGGGTGGAATGCCGGGAATGATGTAATTTTTGCCTGGTGACTAAAAGTTCTCCATAATGACCATCAGAGGTGCCTAAGTGGCACCTCTTTTTATTTTATCTTAACTCTTTCCCACTATAATTTTTCTTAAATCAAGTAGTTATCCCTTTTTTTTTATTTGGCACTCAATCTGCAAATAAATATTCCGAAAAGGAGTTCATGAGGACTCTTTTAAATTTAAGAGCCTCTTATGGATGAGAGGAAGGAGAATCAGGGATGATTGCACAAATCACAAAAAAACACATTTTAATGCTGACATTTTTTTCTCTTCTCTCTGTGTCAAGCTTTGCCACATCGACTATCGCGAGTGATTGTCCGAAAAGATTTATTGCCGAAGTACTTTCAGTCGAGAGTGAAAATATTTTGATTCAATCAGCTCTCGCAAAACTTAATGTAAAGTTAAAAACTTCTGAAGTGATAGCGGGCGAAGTCGAGGATCAAGAAGAAATTCAAATTTTAAAATATGGCCCGATATCTTTAGAAAAGGGCGATAAAGTGGAAGTTCATTTGCGCGGATCAAGTATTTGCTTCCTAGATAAAACAACCCATGGTGATGAGTAAGAGGAGAAAATATGTGTAAAAAAATATTAATTCTCTTGGTTATTACTTTTGCTCAAATCGCAGCTGCTTATAATTTCACTATTGATTTTAATCAAGGGCTTTATTGGCAAAGCTTACCAGTTGTTTTTAAAATTCAAGATAGCAATGAGCTTTTAAATGAGTTGGCAAATGCTTCAAATACAATGTGGAGTGATGCTTCTAATTTATCGTTATGGGGAATTGATAATAATAGTAAAACTTCAAATGTTATTAGATGGTCAAAAAACTTTGGAGCAGAAACGGGTTATGATGAAAAATCAACTCTTGCAATTACCGTAAGAACTCCAAGTGGCCCCTATTGGAGTAAGTTTGAGATTATTTTAAATGGCAGTACTTATATTACTCAGGATGCTAATGCTCTTCTTTTTGTTTAATTGCCCTTTCCATAAGGCTTTTGGCATCTAATTCAATC
>CAYQEW010000312.1:0-1511 GCA_964416605.1 uncultured Bacteriovoracaceae bacterium
TGGGAGTTTATCTGATTTCCCTTTATATGCATCTCGAGAGCCTTGGGAAGAGCTATAATGTAAAAAAAATATTTCTTGAGACGTTTAAAGATACTCATCAATAATTTTTTTCACATTAATCTGACAACGCAAGGTTTTAAGAACAAAGAAAACATTGGCAATTTTTCGATCAATAAAGAGTGTCTCCGCAGGCATAGAGCCTTCAGGGACACCTTGAAAGAGTTTGGGTAAATAGGCAAGTGCGCGCTCAGAAATATCACTACTTCCAAAATCATAACAGTCTTTGGTAAATGGCTCATTCATAATTTCGATATAGCCCCAATAGAGATCTTTATCGAGGGTATGAAAATTCTCAAACTCACCAAGCGTTTCAAAGGTTTTAAAAAACAATGCGCGGTCTTGCGTGTAGCAGGATTTAACGAGGTTTTTATATTGCTTGAGAAGTTTTCCTTTTATCATTTTAGTGGCTCCAAAATCCAGCAGAATCCACTTTGGCTTAGGCTTTAACTCCACGAGGTAATTGCCCAAATGTCCGTCGGTTTGCATGCGATTCCAAATAAATATTTCATGATAAAGAATATGCAAAAATTTCTCACCTAGCTCATTGCGTTTTTCTTGAGAGAGATTTTGCACCTCACTTGATCTTGCGGAGTAACCTTGGGTGAAGCGAGTGGTGAGAATTTTATCATTACAAAACTCTTTAATGGGTTCAATGACTTTAGCAAGATCCGTTTCGAGAATGGCCTCACTAAAAAATTCATGATGCTCCAGCTCTTTTTTATAGTCCATCTCCTGTTCCATCATCGCCTTCACTTCTTTATAGATCGGGTCAAGGTTAATATTTTTAGGAATAATTTTGGTACTGGCGATGAGAAGCTTGAGAGTAAAGATATCTCGATCAATGGCTTTTTTGACTCCAGGATACTGAATTTTAATGGCGTATTTTTCTTTCGTTTTCTTATGGGTAGCAAGATGTACCTGACCAATAGAGGCAGCAGCAAAAGGCTCTTCTTCGATTGTTAATTCTTCAAGCCATTTGACAGGAATTTGTTTTTTGATCGTCTCCCATTCCAAAAAATAGGTATTTTGTTCCATGGTACTAAGCATCGTTTTGATTTGAGGAGGAAGATAATCTCCTAAAAACATCGAAAGGGTTTGGCCGAGTTTTAAAACACTTCCTTTCATCATGCTAAATTCATGGAGAATATTTTCGGAGTGAGCGGCAACGGTTTCACTGATTTGATCTTTGAGAAGAGTCTCGGTACTTTTCATCAGAGTACGCCCTGTTTTAAAGGCGAGTTTAGCCAGACTTAAATTTCTTTCAAAAAATCCATTTTTTACTTTTTTAATTTTTTTCATGAAGTTAATTTATCACAATAAGCATTAAACAATAAACAAATAAACAAATAAACAACTGGGCAAACTGGCAGTCGTGGCAGACAGGCAATCAGGGCGTTTTAAACGCGTGTATAGTAAGGCACATGGTGAACAAATACGCCAAGCAGCATAGT
>CAYQEW010000313.1:0-1511 GCA_964416605.1 uncultured Bacteriovoracaceae bacterium
AGGCAAAGTGTGGACCCAACCAAGATTAGGAACTTCAAATTAATTTTTGTATGGATTCAAGTACAATAAAATTTTACTCAAAGCTTTTAAAATGTGAAGATTATAGAACTTTTTTGAGGAGTTTTTTCCATGAAGAAAATTCTCCCTACAAATTAAGTTATCAAGCTTTTGCTAATAGAGCTGGTTATTCTTCCAAAAGTTACTTGAGCGAAATCCTATCTGGGAAAAAAACTTTAAGTTTTTCATCAACAGAAAAATTTTGCAAAGGTCTTGGTCTTAATAAAGCTTTGTCGGATTTTTTCAAAAACTTAGTTCTTATGGATTTAAAACGAAGAAGTTATTTAGAAAAAGAAATAAATGAACTTAAAAAGAAAAACTATGAAATTGAACTAAAAATACTTAGCTCATTTAATAAAATTGACGTATTAAACAGCAAAACCACTTTACATACAATCATGCTTCAGGAAAATTTTCCTGGAGTTTATGCTTCATTAGGTACCCCTCAAGAAGGATCGACTCTCGAGGAAATAGCTGCACGAACTTGTCTAAGTAAAAGTACAGTTAGAAACATCTTAACAGCTATGGAGGAAGTAAAAATCGTTGCAAAACGAGATGAAGATAGATTTTATGCACTCACAAATAGTTTAGATTTTGATTTTTTAAATTCAAACGAATACTTTAAAAGAAATTTTATTCGTTCTAGTGAACGTGCTATTAAAAGATTGTCATCTCAAATTGAAGATCAGAATTCTTTATTTATGACTCAAACTTTCTCTGTTGATTCGAAAAATTTACCTAAATTAAAAGAAGCTTTAAAAGAATTTATCCATAATTTTTCAAATGAGTCAGAAAATTCAAATGGTAATAAAATCTCTGAAATCTGCATTTCATTTACATATTTTAAATGATCCCATTTTTTATTGTTTTATTATAGAAATTTTACATCCTAAAAACAACTTTGTCTTACCCTCCAACAGCCTCAGGCTGAGGGGCCAGTTCTTAATCTTTTAGCTAATAGCTTTTCAACTTCAGGTCTACAAGTTCCACAGGCTGTTGAAGCCCCCGTCCATTGGGAGATCAGCTCCGCAGAGTGGGCTCCATTAAAAATGGCTTCATCAATTGTGCCAGAACTTACATGCCGGCAATGACATATTTCTTCTTGCACCTCGGGATAAACCCAATCTCCTTTTAGTTTCAATAAAAACTCACGAATAATCATCTCAGAGTGCGAAGCCCCCTGTGGCAAAGGCCACCCAGAGATATCAGGGCCAAACTTCATTTTGAATTGATTCATAAGCTGAGTAAACTCAAAACAACCGCGAAACAAAATCTTCTTTGGTTTATTTTCCACATCCCTTTGAATTTCAATAAACTCTTTCCCGGGATAGTTAATCACTAAACTTTCCATCATGTGCTCACTATTTTTATTTGTTTGTTCGATAACGACCTGACCACCAAGAATATCATAGGATTTACTTTTAGAAATAATTTTTGTATAATTCCCTACTTAG
>CAYQEW010000314.1:0-1504 GCA_964416605.1 uncultured Bacteriovoracaceae bacterium
AGTGCACCTTTAATAAAACGAATACTGCCATCAAGGGAAAGTTCCCCTAAAAATAATGTTTCATTCAAAAAATCTGAGCGCACAACTAAGAATTCTGCTGCGCATAAGATTCCGATCGCGATCGGCAAATCAAAGAGCGTTCCCTCTTTTTTTAAATCAGCGGGAGCTAAATTGACGGTGATCTTTTTAGAAGGCAGCTGAATGCCGCAATTTTTAAGCGCGGTTAAGATCCGCTTGCTACTTTCTTTAACGGCCGTATCAGGCAAGCCCACGATAAAAAAGTTAACCAGACCAAAGGAGATATCAACCTCAACCTCAATTAAATGCGCATCAACGCCGATCGTAGTTGCTGAGAAAATCTTAGAATGCATGAAGAAATATTCCAAAATGAAATTTTTTGCAAATTTTTATAGTTTATTATGAATAGTTATAACAGATTTAAAATGTTTTTAAATGATTATTTTTATAAATTAAAAAAATATAAATTTTCTTAATAGAAATATTGAATAAATAAGCTTTTTCTCTGGATAATGCGTTTGGTTAAGTAAAATAAAGTGTTGACGGTATCATTTGATTGATCTATGCTTGCTACAATTTGTGCGGAAATTTAACAAGCAGGTTATACAATGCATTTCAGTCGTATTTTCATATTATCTTTTATTTTTCTCGGGCTTTTGGCAGATGACTCTAGTGAGCAACAGGATCCTAACGATTCACTCAAGCACCTAGATCCTGGAATAGCAGTTTTAAAAACCACAACCGGAACTTTCCCCTCAGAATTTTGTTCATTTATCTTAGAGGCTGCGCCACAAGAAATTAAGGACAAGATGCGATTATTAAAAGATCCTTATTGTCCAACATGGCTTGTTCCAAAAAAAATATTGCTATACGGACCTTCTGGAAGTGGTAAAACAACGCTTGCCCAAGTAATAGCACAAGAAATCGATCGCCCTTTTATTTACATTAGTGCGGGGCTTTTAGGCAATGAATATAAAAATTCAGTGGCACAAAACCTGCGAAGAGCAATAGAGCCTTACAAAGATAAACTATGTGTAGTGATCATAGATGAAATTGATTGCATTTTGAAAAAAGCAACGAATGACAAGGATCTTGATCAGCATACCCCAAAACAAGTGTGGGAGATTATAGATCTATGTGCAAAATTGCCAAATGTATTGGTCATTGGAATCACCAATGATGTACGAGGTATGGATGAGCCGCTGCAAACTCGTTTTGCAGGAGATACGGTTGAAGTACCGTTGCTCAATTCTTTAGAAATGAGAAAAAAGACTATTTTGTTCCATTTGCAGGCGTTTGTGTATGAGCTTAATGATTCTTATATTACCTCGTTAGCAAATAAAACCAAGAAATTTTCTCATCGTGAGCTGGAAAAGCTGGTAATTGCAGCAATGACCAGCGCCTACCTCAATAAAAAATTAGTGCCAATTGTGGGTAAAGATGACTTTGAAAAAGCGTATAAACAAATAGAAAAAAGTCGGTCATT
>CAYQEW010000315.1:0-1216 GCA_964416605.1 uncultured Bacteriovoracaceae bacterium
TCATCTATTTTGTAAGAAATTTATCATTGTGAATCTTCTCACAAGGGGTTGTGAAATTAACCAGTCCTCTCTTAATATCCTCATAGATATTTGGCGACCTTGTTTTAAAATCATTTTGATACAGAGGTGAATACTTCGCATTAAAATCAGCAATGAGTTGTTCTTCCTTTATCTCTGGAAATCTCGTTAACATCGTACTCAAGCTTTTTTCTGCAAAGTTTTCTAAAGCCGAAAACGCTAAAGCATACTGATCTTTTGGCGTCAAAACATTCTCAGTCAAATATGCTTCCAATCTTAAATTAATCGAGAAGAAATGATTAGAAAGGTCAAATATTGTATAAAACTTTTCACTTTTAATCCTCATTGCTTTTAAGTGACTAATGTAATCTCTCATTATTGTTTTCACTTCTGCTGTCGCGTTTGAAAAATCATAAAATCCTTCATACTCAAACTCATTATCAGACTCAACGCTTATTAAATCTTTATATCTATCTAAAAGAAATTTTAATTTTTCTACTTCGTTTGCAATTATGGCATTATAAACAAGTTGATGTTTTTCTGATTCCTTGACACCTGCATTGATAAATTTTTTAAGATTTTCAAGATTGGGATCTTTGCTACTTATAAGCAATTGGATTTCTTCTAATTTAATTTCGCTTCGTTTCTTGTTAGGAGTTGTGTAAGGTGTTTTTAATTCTTTTATGGCTACATAGAAATCTTCGAGCTTTTTATAGCCACTATTTTTATATTCATGCGAATATTTTAATCCAAAATCAACAAGCAGTTTTTCTTCTGTTATATTGGGGAATTTCTTTAAAATAACTTTTAAAGAAGCTCCTTCACGATTTTCAAAAGCTGCAAATGCTAACGCATACTGATCTTTAGGAGTCAGAACATTCTCACTTAGATATTTCTCTAACCTCTCCATGGTTTTTTCTATATTGTCTATCCTTTCTTTTAGAGTAGGCTTTTCCAATTGATCTATTTCAACTAAATCATAAAATTTTTCACTTTCAATTTCTTTTGATTCTTTTATCCTGCCACCTGCAGAAAACATTTCTTTGACTTTTGAAAACCATTGGTTACATTCCCCAAGAGAAATTGCATGAACGTTCACAGAAGACATAAGCAAGATAGCTAATACAACCACTTTTTTTCTCATCATAAAATAATCCTTTTATTAAACTAAGGTTAATCTAATAAAAAATAAAAAAAA
>CAYQEW010000315.1:1226-1500 GCA_964416605.1 uncultured Bacteriovoracaceae bacterium
AATTTACTGAATTCACTATAAAATTTACATCGACGCTGTCTATTTTGTAGACAGCTTTAGGTGTCTCAATAAATAAGTGTAAATAATTGATTTTAAGGCAAATGGCAGTCTGGCCTCTGTAAACAGGCCAAAGTCATTTTAATGAGCCCGGATTTCTCACTAATTTTATAAGTGACGCATTGAGATGTTGTGAGTTTTTGAGTTTATCGTGTTCTTTGAGGATGAGTAACAAACACTGAACTTCTTTTAAAGATCCCAAGGCTATGGAATAAAA